>JAYPUG010000128.1:5013-6353 GCA_038133965.1 Rhodospirillaceae bacterium
GGTCAAGAAGGCGAGCCCGTCCAAGGGGCTGATCCGCGCCGACTTCGACCCGCCGGCAATCGCACGCGCCTACGAAGCTGGCGGCGCTGCCTGCATGTCGGTGCTGACCGATGCCCCCTACTTCCAGGGATCGGACGCCGATCTCGTGGCGGCGCGCGGCGAGGTTTCCCTGCCCGTCATCCGCAAGGACTTCATGATCGATCCCTACCAGGTGGTCGAGGCCCGCGCGCTGGGCGCCGACTGCATCCTGCTGATCATGGCCGCGCTGGAAGACGCCCAGGCCGCCGAACTCGCCGCCGCCGCCCACGACCGGGGGATGGACGTGCTGGTCGAGGTGCACAACGCCGAAGAGCTCGACCGCGCGCTGGACATCGACGGCGATCTCGTCGGCATCAACAACCGCAACCTCAAAACCCTCGAGGTCGATCTGGCGACGACAGAGGAACTGGCGCCGCGCGTCCCGTCCGACCGGGTGCTGGTCTGCGAGAGCGGACTGTTCACGCCGGACGACCTGATCCGCATGACGAAGGTGGGGGCGCGTTGCTTCCTGATCGGCGAGAGCCTGATGCGCCAGGACGATATCGCCGGCGCCGTCCGCGACCTTCTCGCGCCGGGCGAAGCGCTGGCCAAGAGCGCCTGAACGCCGGGGGCCCACCGCCATGTCCGACAAGCTCACCCACATCGACGCTGACGGCAACGCTCGCATGGTGGACGTCTCCGACAAGGACGTGACGCGCCGCACCGCGACCGCGGGTTGCTCCGTCGTCATGCAGGCCGAGACGATCGCGCTGATCCGCGACGGCGCCGTCAAGAAGGGCGACGTGCTGTCCGTCGCGCGGCTGGCCGGCATCATGGGCGCGAAGAGGGCCTCCGAGCTGATCCCGCTCTGCCACCCGCTGCTGATCAACAAGGCGGACGTGGAACTCTCAATCGACGAGGCCCACAACGCCGTGGACATCGAAGCCACCGTCCGCGTGGATGGCAAGACCGGGGTCGAGATGGAGGCGTTGACCGCCGCGACCGTCGCCGCGCTGACTGTCTATGACATGGTCAAGGCGGTCGACCGCGGCACGCGGATCACCGACGTGCGCCTGCTGCACAAGGCGGGCGGCAAGTCGGGCACCTACGAGGCCGGGTAGTGTCGCGCGAACTCATGCCCGTCGCCGAGGCGCGGAACCGCATCCTCGCCGACCTGCCCGCGATGGCCGCCGAACAGGTCGCGCTGACCGAGGCCCACGGCCGTGTGCGGGCCGAGGCCGTGGCGGCCCGCCTCACCCCGCCCCCGCTCGCCGTCTCGGCCTTGGACGGCTACGCCGTCCGCGCCGCCGACGTGACAAAGG
>JAYPUG010000129.1:0-6246 GCA_038133965.1 Rhodospirillaceae bacterium
GGCCCGACTGGTGCATCTCGCGCCAGCGCGCCTGGGGCGTGCCGATCCCGGTCTTCGTGCACAAGAAGACGGGCGAATTGCTGCGCGACCAGGCCGTGTTCGACCGGATCGCCGAAGCGTTCGAGGAAGAGGGCGGCGATGCCTGGTTCGCGAGCGACCCGTCGCGCTTCCTGGGCAACCAGTACGACCCGGAGGAATACGAACAGGTCCGCGACATCGTCGATGTCTGGTTCGATTCCGGTTCGACCCATGCCTTCGTGCTCGAGGAACGCGACGATTTGCAGTGGCCGGCCTCGCTCTATCTGGAAGGGTCGGACCAGCATCGCGGCTGGTTCCATTCCTCGCTGCTGGAATCGTGCGGCACGCGCGGCCGCGCGCCCTACGATGCCGTCCTGACCCATGGCTTCGTCATGGCCGAAGACGGGCGCAAGATGTCGAAGTCGCGCGGCACCGATGTCTCGCCCCAGGACACGGTCGAACAGTATGGCGCGGACATCCTGCGCATCTGGGTGGTCAGCTCCGACTATTCCGAGGATTTGCGCCTGGGCCCGGAAATCCTGAAGCATCAGGCCGACCTCTACCGCCGTATCCGCAACACGCTGCGCTACCTGCTGGGCAACCTCGACGGGTTCGATGCGGGCGAGCGGGTCGATCCGGCAGACATGCCCGAACTCGAGCGCTGGGTGCTGCACCGGATCTGGGAAATGGACCGGCTGGTCCGGCGCACGACCGACGATTTCGAGTTCCACACCCAGTGGACGGCCCTGCACAATTTCTGTGCGGTCGAGCTGTCGGCCTTCTATTTCGATATCCGCAAGGACGCGCTGTACTGCGATGCGCCGGACAGCCTGCGCCGGCGGGCCTGCCGGACCGTGCTCGACATCCTGTTTTCGCACCTGACCGCCTGGCTTGCCCCGATCCTCTGTTTCACGGCCGAGGAAGCGTGGCTGGCACGCAGTGGCGAGGCCGACAGCGTCCACCTGCGGACCCACCCGGACGTGCCTGATGCCTGGCGCGACGACGCGCTTGCGGCCAAGTGGGAGAAGGTGCGCCGCTTGCGCCGCGTGGTTACGGGCGCGCTGGAAATCGAGCGGGCCGAGAAGCGGATCGGGTCCAGCCTGCAGGCCGCGCCCGCCGTCTATGCCGACGCCGAAACCGTCGCGGCGATGGATGGACTCGATCTGGCGGAAATCGCGATCACCTCGAATGCCGTCCTCGAGACCGGCGATGTGCCTGAGGGCGCCTTCATGGTGGACGACATCGAGGGAATCGGTGTCGTTCCCGCGCTCGCGGATGGCGAGAAATGCGCGCGCTGCTGGCAGGTGCTACCCGATGTCGGGTCGCACAGCCATCCCGAAATCTGCAAGCGCTGCGCCGAGGCAGTCGATGGCCGCCAGGAGGCCGCCGAGTAGGCGGCGCCACGCTATGCCGCGCTGGGCCCTGTTCCTTCTCGTCTTGGTCATCGCCTTGGACCAGGCGGTCAAGCACGTCATGCTCTCGCTCGTTTTCGATCCGCCGCGCACGATCGAGGTGACCGGGTTCTTCAATCTCGTTCCGGTCTGGAACACCGGTGTCAGCTTCGGGCTGTTCGGGGGGGACGAGACGTCGCGCTGGATCCTGGTGGCGCTCGCCATCGTCATCGTGATCGGGCTGGGGGTCTGGCTGGTGCGTGCGTCGGGCGGTGCCGTCGCGTTCGCCCTGGTGTTCGTGATTGCCGGTGCGCTCAGCAACGTGATCGACAGGGTCGTCTACGGTGCGGTCGTCGATTTCATCGACATCCACGCCTTCGCGCTGCACTGGCCCGCATTTAATATCGCGGACATGACGATCGTGGCGGGAATGGCAGTGTTGCTCTACGACGGGTTGTTCGGGGCGCCGCGCATTCCCAGATAACTGTTACCGGGATTTATCTCGCAGTCGGAATCGCGGAACGGGCGCGCTATAATTCGGGCAGCATGAACATGTTCGATCAGATTATCTGGCCGATCCGGCTGTTGGGTGGAGCGCGCTATTCGGTTCTTTTGCTCGTTTTGGCGGCGTTCGCGCTGACCGCGTGCGGAGAATCCACCAAGCGTACGCTGGGGCTCTCGCGGTCCGCGCCGGACGAGTTTGCGGTGGTGCCGCGTGCGCCACTCTCGCAGCCGCCGGATTTCAACCTGCGCCCGCCACGGCCCGGAGCTGACGACCTGACCACGCTCTCGTCGCGCGAGCAGGCGCGCCAGGCGGTGTTCCGCAACGACGACGAACGCGCTCCCGGCACCCAGGCCGATGGGCCGGCCGTCCAGGCCGCTCCACGCGAGGGTGTGAACCAGACAACGACCGGCGAGGCGGCATTCCTGTCGCGAGCCGGTGCGCTCGAGACCGATCCTCTCATTCGCGCGCAAGTGGATCGGGAAAGCGCGGTCCTCGTCGAAGAGAACCAGAATTTCGTGCGCAAGCTGCTTGGGTTGAAACAGGATCCCGTGGACGATGTGGTGGACGCATCCGCCGAGGCGCGGCGGCTGCGTGAGAATCAGGCGCTGGGTCGTCCGGCCTCGGAGGGCGAGGTGCCTACGATCGACCGCTCGCGGAACAGCCTGTTCGACCTCTTCTGATCCGGTCTCGCCGCCTCAATTCGACCCCGATTGTCGCGTTAATGTGACCTTGCGTGCGGTGTCGGCCGTTGCGGCTGTGCCGGCCCGCGCCATATTTGTTGATGCTGTTTGCGGGCGGTGTGACCGGCTACCGCAGATACCAGGAGATTGTTCGACATGATCGGAACGGCCGTCAGGAAACTTCTGCATCCTGTTGTAACCGGGGTGATTGCGGCTGCGGTCCTGGGCTTGCCTGCGAATGCCCAGGTGTTCGAACCGACGACTTTCGAACTCGACAACGGGCTTCAGGTTGTGGTCATCGAGAATCACCGCGCGCCCGTCGTCACACATATGGTCTGGTACAAGGCGGGCGCGGCGGACGAGCCGCCGGGCAAGTCCGGCATTGCACACTATCTCGAACATCTCATGTTCAAGGGCACGAAGACGCGTGCGCCCGGCGAGTTCTCCAAGATTGTTGCCCGTTTCGGCGGACGCGAGAACGCCTTCACGTCCCACGACTACACCGGCTATTTCCAGACGATCGCGCCCCGGCATCTCGGGACGATGATGGAGCTCGAGGCCGATCGCATGACCGGGCTGGTGCTGACCGACGCGCTGATCGAGCCCGAGCGCCGGGTGATCCTTGAGGAGCGCCGTTCGCGGACCGAGAACAACCCCCGCGCGCTGCTTTCCGAACAGGTGGCGGCGGCGACCTATCTCAACCATCCCTATCGGTTGCCGATCATCGGCTGGGCGCACGAGATCGAGACCCTGAGCCTCGCCGATCTCGAGGCCTTCTACGAGGCCTGGTACGCGCCCAACAACGCGATCCTCGTCGTCTCGGGCGATGTCGATCCCCTGGAGGTCCGCCGGCTGGCGGAGAAGCATTACGGGCCCATCGCCGCCAAACCCCTGCCGCCGCGCGTTCGCCCCACGGAGCCGCCGCAGCGCGCGCCCCGCGAGGTGGTGATGCGCGATCCGCGGGTCGATCAACCGAGCTGGTCGCGCCGTTACCTGGCACCCAGCTATGTCGCAGGTGCGAGCGAGCATGCCCACGCGCTGGAAGTGCTGTCCGAGATCATCGGCGGCGGTTCGACCGGGCGCATCTACCGTGCGTTGGTGGTGGATGCACCGCTGGCGGCGGCGGCGGGCGCCTGGTACTCGCCGGGCGATCTCGACCTGACGACCTTCGGCTTCTGGTTCAGCCCCCGCCCCGGGGTGGCGATGGCCGACATCGCCGCCGCGCTCGACGAACAGATCGCGCGTGTTCTGGCCGAAGGCGTCACGGAGGACGAGGTGGCGCGCGCCAAGCAGCGGCTCATCGACAGCGCCGTGTTCGCGCGCGATTCGGTGGGCGGTCCGGCCCGTGTGTTAGGTGCGTCGCTGGCAGCGGGGCAGACCGTTGCGGACGTCGAGGCCTGGCCCGCGCGCATCGATGCCGTGACGGTCGAACAGATCAATCTGGCGGCGCGTGCCGTCTTCGATATCGACCGATCGACAACGGGACAGCTGCTGCCGGCCGAGGGAGGCAACCCGAAATGATGTTCCGCGGTTACCGATTGTTTGCCGTACCGGCCCTGCTTCTCGCGACACTCGTCGCGCCCGCTCCCGCCCGCGCGATCGACATCGAGCGCGTGATCAGTGCGGGCGGTATCGAGGCCTGGCTGGTCGAGGATCATTCGCTTCCGATCGTCTCGATGCAGTTCCGCTTCCCCGGAGGCGCGGCAATGGACCCGGCCGGCAAGGAAGGGCTCGCGAACATGGTTTCGGGGCTGCTCGACGAAGGTGCCGGCGACCTCGACTCCCGCGCGTTCCAGCAGCGCCTCGCCGACCAGTCGATTTCGCTGTCCTACAACGTCACGCTCGACAGCTTCTCCAGCAGCCTCAAGACACTGTCCCGGAACCGGGACGAGGCGTTCGAGCTTCTCCGGCTGTCGCTGACGGCGCCGCGCTTCGATACCGACGCGGTCGAACGGATCCGCACCCAGATCCAGGCCGGCATTCGTGCGCGCGCGAACGATCCGAACACCATTGCCCGGCGGACCTTCCGCGAGGCGGTGTTTGCCGGTCACCCCTATGGCCGTTCGGCGCGCGGCACGGAAGAGAGCGTGGCAGCCATCGGCCACGACGACCACGCCACGTTCGTGGCCCGCCGGCTCGCACGCTCGGAGCTGATCGTGGGCGTCGTGGGCGACATCACGCCCGCCGAACTCGCCACGCGCCTCGATGCCGTGTTTAGCGGTCTTCCCGAGCGGGCCGAAGCGTTCTCTATTCCCATGGCCGATCCGGCCGTGAACGGCGAGATCATCGTGGTCGAACGCGACAATCCCCAGAGTCGCGTCGTGTTTGGCCAGCGGGGCATCTATCGCGACGATCCCGACTACTACGCCGCGCTGGTGCTCAATCACATCATCGGCGGCGGCAGCTTCACCTCCCGGTTGTATGACGAAGTGCGCGAGAAGCGGGGGCTGGCCTATTCCGTCTTCAGCTACCTGCTGCCGCTCGAGAACGCGGCCATGTGGATGGGCGGCGCGGGGACCGAGAATGCTGCGGTGGCCCAGTCGGTCTCGATCATCCGCGCGCAGTGGGAACACGCGCGCCGGTTCGCGGTATCGCAGGACGAGATCGACGCCGCGAAGGCGAACCTGATCGGCTCGTTCGGGCTCCGGCTCGACAGCACCTCGGCGATTGCGGGCATGCTGGTCGCGGTGCAGGCGCGGGATCTCGGGATCGGCTATCTCAACGAGCGTGACAGCCTGATCGAGGCCGTCACCCTGGATGACGTGCGGCGGGTGGGCGAACGGCTGCTCGATCCGCAGAACCTGACCGTGGTCGTGGTGGGCAAGCCCGAGAATCTCGAAGCGACGCGGGTCATCCCCGACGGCGGCTGACCGGGCCGCGTTTTCCCGAATCGTTCCCGGTTGTCCACAATGCGGGACGTTGCCGGGGCATGCCCGGCGGCGCAAACTTCCCGTCCCGGCGGGGATACGGAACGCGCATGCCAGACATCTATTCGCACAGTATCGACGGCTGTCTCGCCGACCTGATTGGCGATGGCGGACTATCGGCCGATGCCCTCGACACCGCGCTTGAGGCGGGCTGGCAGGTGTGGTCTGCCATGCGCGTGGACCTCGCCGACGGCGATTTTCCCCCGCTGGCGATTGCGGCACAGGACGACGACCTGGCGGCTGTCCGCGCCGCCGCGGACCGGCTGGCGGCGACCTGCGACACGGTTGCGATCATCGGCGTGGGCGGGTCCAGCCTGGGGGCCGAGGCACTTTGCGCGCTCGCCGTGGAGCCCCGGGTCAGGCTGCGCTTTCTCGACAATCCCGATCCCCATGCGCTCGCGCGGTTCCGCGCCGAATGCGATCCCTCGCGAACCGGGGCGGTGATCATCTCGAAGTCGGGCGGTACGGCGGAAACCCTAGCGATGGCTGCGACGGTCATACCCGTTCTGGCGGCCGCGCGGCCTTGTGTGGATGTCGCGGACTATGCCTGCGCGATCTGCGAGGACACGGACAACCCGCTGCGCCGCCTGGCGGACCATTGGGGTGTACCGGTCATCGAGCATCCGGCCGATATCGGCGGCCGGTTTTCCGTGTTCAGCGCGGTCGGCCTGTTGCCCGCCGCACTGGCGGGCCTGGATATCGAGGCCGTACGCGCGGGCGCGGGC
>JAYPUG010000130.1:0-6217 GCA_038133965.1 Rhodospirillaceae bacterium
CCGTTCCGCGTTGTAGGCATCGGACAGAAGCGTCTCGATCGGCACGTCGTTGACGGTCGGATCGCCGTACCAGGCCTCGCGGTCGGCGAGCGCCAGCTTGGCGCACTCGACCTGTGTATGAACGAAGTCCGGCCCCAGCGGGTCCATGCCCGCGACATCGAACCCCTTGAGCAGCGCAAGCTGCTGCAGGAACACCGGACCCTGGCTCCACACGCCCGGCTTGCAGACCGTGTATCCGGCGTAGTCATAGGTGGCGGGCGCTTCCACGCTGGCGCGCCAGTTCGCCATGTCGTCGCCCGCGAGCAGTCCGCCATGGACCTCGCCCGAGGCATCGAGCCACTCGGTCTCGCGGCAGAACCGGTCTATCTCCTCGGCGATGAAGCCCTCGTAGAAGACGCGGCGCGCGGCCTCGATCGTGTCCTCGCGGTCGCCGCCCGCGGCCTCGGCTTCGTCGAGCAGGCGTTGGTAGGTGTCGGCCAGCACCGGGTTGCGGTGCATGTCGCCCACTTCGGGCACGTTGCCGTGGGGCAGCCATGTGGCGGCGGATGTCGGCCAGGCTTCGCGGAACAGCTCGGCCACGCCCTCGATAATCGACCGCATCATGGGCACGACGGCATAACCGTCGCGTGCATAGCCGATTGCCGGCGTGATCACCTCGCGCAGCGGCAGGCGACCATAGTCGCGCAGCATCAGCATCCAGGCGCCGAACGCGCCGGGAACGCACGGCGCGAGCAATCCGGTGCCCGGCACCAGGTCGAGGCCGAGATTGTTGAACGCCTCGATCGTTGCGGCCTGCGGAGCCACGCCCTGGCCGCAGATCACCTCGACCTTCTGCTTGCGTGCGTCATACAGCACGATTGGCAGGTCGCCGCCCGGGCCGTTCTGGTAAGGGTGGACGACCTGAAGCGCGAGCCCGGTGGCCACCGCGGCGTCGAAGGCGTTGCCGCCCAATTCCAGCATCCGCCATCCGGCCATTGTGGCCAGGTAGTGGGTGGAGGCGACCATGCCGTGGGTGCCGCGCAGTTCGGGGCGTGTGGTAAACATGATGCAGGCGTCTCCGCGCGATGAACGACGGACCATACCGTCGCGTCCGGTCGTGCAGCAACACACGGGGACGGGAGACCGGCGAAAGAGAGTTTCCTGGGATGATCGAGCACCCCTACCTGATGTTCCTCGGCGATGCGGCCGACCAGCTTGCCGCCAAGACGGCCCACGGTATCGTTCACTGGCGGCGCGACTGGTGTGTTGGCCAGTTGCGGCTGGATGGCTGCAATGCCGATCTGGGTCTGCCAGACATGACGATCGGAGCGGCGGCCGAGGCGGGCGTGCGCACGCTCATCGTCGGCGTGGCTAACCGGGGCGGAATCGTCGGACCGGACTGGATCGCGCCGATCGTTGACGCCATCGAGTCCGGAATGGACGTGGCGGCGGGACTGCACAACCGGCTGGCCGACATTCCCGAGATTCGCGATGCGGCGGTGGCGAACGGACGCCGGATTTTCGACGTGCGTCATCCCGAACAGACCTTCGAGGTCGGCACCGGTGCGCGGCGGCCGGGCAAGCGGCTGCTTGCCGTGGGGACGGATTGTTCGGTCGGCAAGATGTTCGCGGCACTCGCCATCGAACGCGAGCTGGCTTCCCGCGGCGTCGATTGCGACTTCCGGGCAACGGGGCAGACCGGCATCTTCATCGCCGGTAGCGGCGTGTCCGTCGATGCCGTCGTCTCCGATTTCATCTCCGGCGCGACGGAATGGCTGGCCCCCGCGAACGACCCCGATCACTGGGACCTGATCGAGGGGCAGGGCTCGCTGTTTCACCCCTCGTATGCCGGCGTGACCATGGGGCTGGTCCATGGCGCGCAGCCCGATGCGCTGATCCTGTGCCACGAACCGACCCGCACGCACATGCGCGGCCTGCCGCACCAGTCCCTGCCGGATGTCGGCGAGTGCATCGAAGGTCACCTCGCCGCGGCGCGACTCACCAATCCGGATGCGCGCTGCGTCGCGATCGCGGTCAACACGTCCGGCATGGAAAGCGATACGACGCGGGCCCGGCTCCTGGATGAACTGGCCGACCGGTATGCAATGCCGGCCGTCGATCCCGTACGCGACGGCGTGGCGGCAATCGCCGACCGCCTCGCCGAGATCTGATCGCGATGGCCGAACTCTCGGCGCGGATCGAGACCTTTCCGCTGCGCCGTCATTTCACGATATCGCGCGGCACCAAGACGGAAACGGTGGTCGTCACCGCGATGCTCGCCGAGGGCGGATTCGTCGGCCGCGGCGAATGCGGCCCGAACGCGCGATATGGAGAAACCCCGGAATCCGTGCTCGCAGATATCCGGGCAATGGCGCCCGCTGTCGGTTCGGGGATGGACCGCGAAGCGCTGCACGAGGCGATGCCGGCCGGTGCGGCGCGTAATGCAATCGACTGCGCCTTGTGGGACCTGGAGGCAAAGCGATCGGGGACGCCCGTCTGGCAACTGGCCGGGCTCGCGGAGCCGGAACCAATCGTGACGGCCTTTACCCTCAGCATCGATACGCCGGAAGCCATGGCTGCGCAGGCGGCCGAGAACGCGGACCGACCGCTTCTCAAGCTCAAGCTGTCGGGGGAAGGCGACCTGGCACGTGTGCAGGCGATCCGCGCTGCGGCGCCGGAATGCCGCCTCATCGTCGATGCAAATGAAGCGTGGCAGCCGGGCGAATACGACAGGCTGGTCCCGGAACTGGACGGCCTTGGGGTCGCGTTGATCGAGCAGCCGTTTCCGGCGGGCGAAGACGCGCCGTTGGCCGACCGACCGCGGCCCGTTCCCGTTTGCGCGGACGAATCCTTTTCGGACTGCTCCAGCCTGGCGGCACTTGCGGGACGCTATGATGCTGTCAACATCAAGCTCGACAAGGCCGGCGGCCTGACCGAGGCGCTCGCAGCGGCGCGCGCCGCCCGTGCCGCGGGGCTGGACGTCATGGTGGGTTGCATGGTCGCGACCAGCCTGGCCATGGCGCCGGCCATGCTGGTGGCCCAGTTCGCTTCGCTCGCCGACCTCGACGGGCCGTTGTTGCTGAGCCGTGACCGGGACCCCGGCCTGACGGTCAGCGGCAGCACGATCGCGCCCGCACCGCGCGCGCTCTGGGGGTGAATTGAATTCTCCCGTTTATTCAATAACTTCGCTACACTCCGCGTGAGGAACCGGCCCGGTGGCCCGCGGATGAGTATGGCGAGCGAACAGCGAACGGAACCGACGGCGGAGGTTGCGGACGGCGAACTGACGTTCGACGAACGGCTGACCCGTGCGCAGTTGATGGCCCTCAACCGCCAGGGTCGCGTCAGCAATGCGGTTCCGCCGGTCAACAGCGTGATTCTGGCCGTCCTGCTGTGGGGCGAGGTTTCGACTCCTGCACTGATCGTGTGGATCGCGCTCGTCTGACTCAGCTCGTTTGCCCGGGTGCTGCTCTACCGGCGGTTCGACGCGGTGGCATCGCAGGGACGCGGATATGAACTGGCCTGGCAACGGATCTGGACGGCTGCCTACACGGTGAGTGGCCTGATTTGGGGTGTCGGGTCCGTCGTGCTGTTCCCCGCCGACAGTTTTCTGAACCAGGCGTTCCTCGCGATCTTCGTCCTGGGCATGGGGGCGGGCGGTGCGGCCAGCTTCGCGCCCTACCTGCCGGCGCTTATCGATTATGTCGTGCCACTGATTTTCCCGATCGCGACATTGCTCGTTTTCCAGGCCACGCCGCCGCATATGATTCTCGGCGTTTCGGGGTTCGTCTTCATACTGGCGCTCGTGTTCCTCGGGCGTGCTGGCAATCGAAGCTTCGCGGAGAGCTTTCGTCTGGGCGTCGAGAACGAGGTCCTGGCCAACAACCTCAACGACGCGCAGGTGCGTCTCGAAGGTGCTCTCGACAGCATGTCCGAGGCCTTCGCGCTCTTCGGCGCAGACGACCGGCTCGTCGAATACAACGACAAGTTCCGGGAACTGGTGGCGGGGGCGGGCGAACCGCCCGACGGTCTCGACTATGGCGGTTTCCTGCTGACCCTGGCGCGCAGCGGACGCATTCGCGATGCGGTGCGCGACCCCGAGGCCTTGCGCGACGATATCTTGCGCAAGCGGCGTGCAGGAGAACTGCCTGTCGAAATCGCCTTCGTGGACGGCAAGTGGCTGATGCTTTCGGATGCGCGAACGGGTGAGCTGGGCTCGGTGACGACCCTCGCGGACGTCACGGAACTCAAGCGCCACGGAGAGCAGCTTGCCGAGAGCGAGCAGCGGTTCTGGGACTTCACGACGGCGGCATCCGACTGGGCGTGGGAACTGGATGCCGACGGCCGGTTCACGGATGTCAGCGGCCGGTATTCGGAAGTGTCGGGGCATTCGCCGGACGCCCTTATCGGCGCGCGGCTGGTCGATCTCCCGTCCACAGACTACCGCGAGGACTGGGGCCGTCTCATCGCGGCCGTGGATGCCCGCCAGCCGTTCCGTAACGTTCGTGCCGTCCGCCCGCGCGCGGACCGCGGTGTCTTTCATTTCCTGATCAGCGGTGTGCCGATATTCAGCCCGTCGGGCGCATTCCTGGGCTACCGCGGCACGGGCACAGATATCACGGCGATGGTCCGCGCTGAGGAACGTGCGCGCCAGGCGCAATCCCGCCTGTTTGAGGCCATCGAGTCGATTCCGGCCAGTTTCGTGCTGTTCGACGAGCAGGGCCGGCTTTCGATCTGGAACTCGCGGGCGCCGGAGTATTTCCCGGGCGCCGGGCCCCTGATCGTTGCCGGCACGACGTTCGAGCAGCTGATGCGCGCGTGCGCGGAAAGCGGTTCGGGAAGCGCCTCCTCGCTCGAACGGACGGCGTCGACCAGGCGCATCTGTGCCGGCGCGGCCGCTGAGATTTCCGCAACGATTCCGCGCTCGGCAAGCAGCAGTTCGGTCCGGTGCACGAGCCATGCACCGGCCGTGTCGAGCCGTTCCACGGCGCGCAGATCGATCGAGGCCGGCCCCCGGTCGGGCAGTTTGAGGGCGCGCAATCGAGGATCCACGGCCGCTATCGAGGCCGTCGTCCAGCTGCCCTCGAGGACGAGGCGCCAGCCATCCGCGCCGGCGGATGCAGCGAAACGGGCACCGTCAATCGTGTCTTGGGCGGGCGGGATCATCGTGCCGCTTGTCACCGTCAGTTTTCGCCGGCCGTTGCCGGACGCCGGCAACCATGCCATGCGGGCCGCGATCACTCAAAGCGGGCTGTCTGGTGCGCGTGGGCCGTCGTGATTGCGATCGCTCAGCGAAGGGCTGCGAGCTGGCGCGCGCGTTCGGCGCGCAACGCTTCGCGGCGCGCCAGGTGCTCGGCGATGACCGCCTGGCGGTGTGCCTCGGCGGATGTGCGGCGTTGGCTGTTCCAGGCGCGAACGACCTTGCGGTGGTAGGGCTGGTTGTAGATGGCGTTGGCCGAGTGGTAGTGGCGGATCGCCTCGCCCCAGGATTTGTGGGCCGAGAACAGACCCGTCAGGAATCGGGCGGCATAGGCCGCGTTCGCTGCAGGGTCGAATGCCGTTTCCAGGTTCTCAAAGGCATCGGGGTGGTACTTCAGGTTCACCTGCATGCAACCGACATCGATATTCCGTACACCGCGCGCGCGCAGCTTCTCGACATGCGCGATTGCCGCTTCCTTGGTGGGAAAGTATTGCCCGTCCGGACCGTTGGTGAATGTCCATGGCCAGGCAACAACTTCCTTGCGTTCCGCGGACCAGCGCCCGGATTCGACGGTCGCGATCGCCGACATCAGCGATGACGGGATGTTGTTCGCCCGTTCGGTGCGAACGAGCGCATTGGCACAAAGGTCGTGTGTTTCCAGCGCGTTGGCGGGATCCGGCACCACGCCGAGCGCGGCGAACGCAAGGAGGATGGCGGCGGCGAACGAACGCGGCGCGCGCGGGAGAAATCGAAAGGGCACAGGCATAACGCGGAAAAGATCGCAATCGCCGTGCCAGACTCGCCCTCGGCCCGCGATCCGGCTGATTACAAATTGTGCAATGCAAGATTTTTGAGAAATATAATTACGTGAACTGTGTTAGACAGGAATTATTTCTTTAAAATTCGTGCGTTGCTTCGGATCCCTTGTTTTGTGCGTATGCGAAGATTATATGTTGCATCGCGGTATCTACGGATGCCGTTATTAGGCGTTTCCTCCCTAAGACTCGGGCCGTGCTTGTCACGGCCCTTTTTTCTTGC
>JAYPUG010000131.1:0-6196 GCA_038133965.1 Rhodospirillaceae bacterium
GATCGAGCCCGTCGAGCAGCATGTCACCCATGGCAGCACGCGACCGCTCGGCCCCGCTGCCGATATGGGGGGTCATGAAGACGTTGGGGAGTTCGAAGTAGCCGGGATGGATGTTGTCCGGCTCGCCGTTGAAGACGTCGAGGCCGGCGGCGGCCACCTTGCCCGTGCGCAGGGCCGCGACGAGCGCATCATCGTCCACCAGCTCGCCCCGCGCGACGTTCACCACCACGGCACCGTCGGGCAGCTGCGCGATTCGCTCGGCGTTCAAGAAGCCCCTGGTCTCCGCCGTCGAAGGCGCAGAGATGACCAGGAACGGGCTCGCGGCGAGCAGCCCCTCGGCGCTCGTGTAGTAGGACGCACCGGCCTCTTCATCGAACGCCAGCCGCGTGCGGTTGTGGTAGCGGATCGTCATGTCGAAGGCACGCGCCCGCGCCGCAACGGTCCGGCCGATCCGGCCCATACCGAGGATGCCCAGCGACGCGCCCGTGATTTCCTTGCCGATCATGAGTTTCGGCGACCATGTCTTCCATTCGCCCGCGCGCATCATCGCCGCGCCTTCCGCCGCGCGCCGCGCCGCGCCGAGCAACAGAAGCATCGCCACCTCGGCCGTCGGCTCGGTGACGGCGTCGGGCGTGTTCAGCACGGCAATACCCTGCGCCTTCGCCGCATTGGTGTCGATGTGGTCGAGGCCCACCGACAGGGTCAGAATCGCCTGCACGCTGTCGGGCAGACGCCCGATCACGTCGGCGTTCATTGCCTCGGTGACGCAGACCAGCAGCGCGTCCATGCCATCAGCCGCGGCGACGATCTCGTCGCCGGACATGACGTGGTCGTCTGCGTTCAGCGTCGCGTCATAATCAGCCGCGAGCCGTGCCTCGGTGGGTTCGAGGTGGCGGCGCGTCACGAAGATCTTCGCCTTCTCGGGCATGGGTACCGTGGTGCTGTTTCCCCCGATCAGCGCTGTTAGCATGTTTGCCTGGAGGCCGCACCAGAAGGCGGCCGCAAACGAGCGGGGGAGAGTTACATGCGGCTCGAGGGAAAGACGGCCATCGTCACGGGTTCGGGGTCCGGCTTCGGCGAGGGAATCGCCAAGATCTTTGCGCGGGAGGGCGCTGCCGTCGTCGTCAACGACGTCAACGTGGAGGGCGGCGAACGCGTCGCCGGCGAAATCTCGGCGGGCGGTGGGACCGCGAGCTTCCTCCGCGCCGACGTGACGAACGCCGAAGACGTCCAGGCGCTGGTCGATCATGCTGTGTCCACCCATGGCGGGCTCCACATCCTGATCAACAACGCCGGGCTCGCCCACAAGCGCAAGTCGATGCTGGAGGTCACCGAGGACGAGCTCGACCGCATTCTCGCGGTCAACGTGAAGGGGCTCTTTCACACTGCCAACGCCGCCGTTCCGGCCATGCGGGCCGGCGGCGGCGGGTCCATCGTCAACATCGCCTCGACCGCGGCCGTCCGGCCCCGGCCCGGCCTCACCTGGTACAACGCCTCGAAGGGGGCGGTGACGACCCTGACCAAGTCCATGGCGGTCGAGTTGGCACCCGACGGCATCCGCGTCAACGCGGTCAACCCCGTGGCCGGTGAGACGCCGCTGCTGCCGACCTTCCTCGGCGAGGATACGCCCGAAAACCGCGAAGCCTTCCGCCAGACCGTGCCGCTGGGGCGCTTCTCGACCCCGCAGGACGTGGGCGATGCCGTGCTGTTCCTTGCGTCCGGCGAAGCGTCGCTGATCACCGGCGTCTGCATGGAGATCGATGGGGGTCGTTGTATTTGACAATTTATAGTCATTTTGACAATTTACTGTCGTTATGGTTTCCGAACGCCATTCCGACGGCGGCGCACTCGTCACCGCGCTGTTTCTCGAGGCGATCCGCCTGAACGGCAGCCTGACCGCCGAGGTCGACGCCATGACGGCCGATCTTGGCCTCACCAGTGCGCGCTGGCAGGTACTCGCGCACGCCGCCGGTGCGGGACGCGCCCGCACTGTGTCGGGCATCGCACGGCGCATGGGACTGTCGCGCCAGAACGTGCAGCGGATCGCCGACGAGCTGGCTGCCGCGGACCTGGTTTCGTTCGCACCCAATCCCGACCACAAGCGCGCGAAGCTGGTGATCGCGACGCCGGAAGGACGCGACGCGAACGCGGCCGCGCATGCACGACAGGTGCGCTGGTCGAACGGGCTGGGCGCGGATGTGTCCCCCGAGCGATTGCAGGCCGCGCTGACGGTCCTGCAGACCCTGCGCGGCGCGCTCGAACAAGCCCGTGCAAGTTCAGACGCCGCGGGTTAGCGCCGCTCCTGATCCAGCATTCCGCGGAACGTCTCACGCTGGGAGCGCAGCAGCGCCCGGAAGGGCCCCTTGTCGAGGCTGGCCCGGGCACCGCAACGCGGGCGCTGTGCGAGGATGTGATCGACCACGCCCGCAACCATCGTGAACATCACGTAGCCGTCGCGCGGCATTGTCGTGGTCACGCCGCCCTGAGCGGTGTCGAGCCCGTCGGCGAACACTTCGAGGCGAACATGACCGCCGCGGGTCTGGTCGAACCCGGGCTGGCGGCCCGAGGCGAGATCGTCGAACGAAGCCCGGATGTCGGCCTCGGTGGCCGCGCTGACGCCGACGACGAAGGCCAGCATCGGTCCCGGATCGCCCGCACCCCGGCGCCGCGCGATCTCGCGCAACTCGGGCGCCTCTCCGATCGGCTCGACACACTCGACGGCCGTCTCGGACAGGTCATAGACCGCCTGTGCGTGCGCGGCCGGCAGGCCAACAGTGACGGACAGCGCGATCCCCAGTGCGGCAAACCGGACCCGCATCACTACCCCGCCGGATGCACCAGGCCCGCGAGTTCCTCGTGGGTCGTCATCCAGACCCAGTCGACGTTCATCACCGCCTCGATCGCGGCGCGGAACTCGATCGCGCCGTAAGGGCGGCCGAACACATGGGCATGAGCGGTGATGTCGATCACCGCCGGCGGGCGGCCGATCGAGTCGTACTTCTCGACGATGCGCTTGAGCGTGTCGGAATAGACCTGCGGCGCGGCGCCGTGGCGCATGTAGATCGGCAGGTCGTTGATCTCCATCGTGAACGGCACGATGGCGAGCGGTCCGGCCGCCGTGTCGGTCAGGTAGGGCAGGTCCGAGTTGAAATGGTCGATGTGCCAGGTGAAGCCGTTCTCGACGAGAAGCTCCATCGTGTTCGCGCTGGGCGTGCCGCGAGGGCTTGCGAACCCCTTGGGCGACTTGCCGACCACATCCTGGAACAGCGCGACCCCCTTCTTCAGGTCGGCCTCTTCCTCGCTGCGTTCCTGGTAAATCGGCAACGTGTTCTGCATCCAGGCGTGCGCCCCGATAAAGTGCCCGTCGCCGTCGATCCGGCGCAACAGTTCCGGCCATTTCTCCGCGATGATGCCGCTGGCGTACGTGCCGCACGGCACGCCCAGCTCGCCGACGATATCGAGCAGGCGCGGCGCGCCGATGGTCATGCCGTACTCGGCCCAGGAGCGCGCCTGTGTGTCGAGGAAACCGGCCTTGAGCGGGTTGCCCATGGGACCGATTCCCGGCGCGGCGTCGTCGGTCCACGCCTCGCACATGACGTTGACCGACACGGCGAGCGCCTTTCCGTCCGGCCAGCCCGCCGGCAATTCGTTCACGGCCATCGCGTTCTCTCTCCTGTCCCCGGTTATCCCCGGTTGCTGGTTGTTGCAGCGGGTGCGCTGCCCTGTGATGATGCCCGAGTGCAGCCGATTAAAAAACCGCCGCGAAACGACGGCGGCACGAAGAACGACACGGTATCAGGGGCCACGGGGACGGATCGACCATGCTGAAGACCACGATCACGGGCAGCCTGCCCAAACCCTCATGGCTGGCGCAGCCCGAGGTGCTCTGGGCACCGTGGGCGGCCGATGACCCCGAGCGCCTGGAAGAGGCCAAGCGCGACGCCGTGCGCCTCGCCATCCGCGACCAGGAAGAGGCCGGTATCGACATCGTCACCGACGGCGAACAGTCGCGCCAGCACTTCGTCCACGGCATCCTCGAGAAGATCGAGGGCATCGACTTCGAAAAGAAGACCCGGATCGGCATCCGCGACGACCGCTACGACGCCGACTGCCCGACCGTGGTCTCGGCGCTGCGCCGGCCCGCGCCGATCCACGCTGGTGAGGTGGCCTTCGTACGCGCCCACACCGACCGGCAGCTCAAGTTCACCATGCCCGGCCCCATGACCATCGTCGATACGCTGGCCGACGAGCACTATGGCGACCGGCCCGCGATGGCGATGGCGTTTGCCGAAATCCTGAACCAGGAGGCGAAGGACCTGGTCGCCGCCGGAGCCGACGCGCTGCAGTTCGACGAACCGGCCTTCAACGTCTATCTCGACGCCGTGCCGACCTGGGGCGTCGAAGCGCTGAACCGCGCGGTCGAGGGGCTCGACTGCACCACGGCCGTCCACATCTGCTACGGCTACGGCATCGAGGCGAACATCCAGTGGAAGGCCACGCTGGGCGACATCTGGGACCAGTACGAGGCGATCCTGCCAGCGCTGGCCGAGAGTGACATAGACCAGGTCTCGCTGGAGTTCGCCGGCGCGCGGGTTCCGATGGAGGTGATCAAGCTGCTCGACGGCAAGAAGGACGTGCTGGTCGGTGCAGTGGACGTCGCCACGCTGGAGGCCGAGACACCCGAGCAGGTCGCGGCTGTCATCCGGAACGCGATGGAGTTCACCGCGCCCGAACGCATCTTCCCCTGCACAAATTGCGGCATGGTGCCCCTGCCGCGCGAACTCTCACAGGCCAAGCTCAAGGCGCTGGGCGCCGGTGCGGCGCTGGTGCGCGCGGAGCTCTGACCCCGATGGCGCTGCTGGAGGTCAACGGTACCCGCCTGTGGGTCGAGGAA
Source organism: Rhodospirillaceae bacterium (assembly GCA_038133965.1). Classification (GTDB taxonomy): domain Bacteria; phylum Pseudomonadota; class Alphaproteobacteria; order UBA6615; family UBA6615; genus JAYPUG01. Next base: position 4,895 of record JAYPUG010000131.1, read on the forward strand.
GCCGGGGACGGCCCGCCCCTCGTCTTCGTGCACGAGTTCGGCGGCGACCATCGCTCGTGGCAGGTCCAGGTCGAGCATTTCCGCGCCCGCTTCCGCTGCATCACCTACAGCGCACGCGGCTATCCGCCGTCGGACGTCCCCGACGACGAGGATTCCTACGGACAGGACATCGCCACCGCCGACCTGCTGGGCGTGCTGGACGCGCTCGATCTCGAATGCGCGCACCTGATCGGGCTCTCGATGGGCGCCTACACCTGTCTGCGTTTCGCGATGGCGCACCCGGGACGGGTCGAGACCGCGGTCGCGGCAAGCGGCGGATCGGGCTCCTGGCCGCCCAGACGTGACGCGTTTCTTGCCGAAACGCGGGCGCTGGCCGACGAGATCCTCGCCCGGGATTCGCTCGACTTCCCCGGCTTCGCGGCGAGCGCCACGCGCATCCAGCTGAAGCTCAAGAACGAGGCCGCCTGGCAGGAGTTCGCGGATCACTTCGCGGAGCACTCACCGATGGGCTCCGCCTACACGCTGCGCCGCGTCCAGGCGGGCCGGCCGTCGCTGTTCGACTTCGAAGCCGAACTCGCCGCGGTGGAGACCCCCGTGCTGCTGATGATCGGCGACGAGGACGAGCCCTGCATCGACACCAATATCTTCCTGAAACGGACCATGCCATCGGCCGGCCTGGTGACGTTCGCCAAGAGCGGGCACCTGATCAACCTGGAAGACCCGGCGGCCTTCAATGCTGCCATCGACCGGTTCCACGTGGCCGTCGCGCGGGGCCAATGGCCCCGGCGCGATGCGGCCACCACGGGCAACAGCGCATATCTTTCCGAGGAGGACGCATGAGCGGCTCGGACTATCTTGTTTCCGCCGACGCCCTGAAGGCGTTCACCAAGGCGATCTTCACCGCATCGGACGTGGCCGAGGACCATGCCGACACCTGGGCCGACATCCTGGTCTGGGCGAACCTTCGGGGCATGGATTCCCACGGCGTGCTGCGCATCCCGCGCTACACCGACTACATGAAGAACGGGAACATCCGCGCTCGGCCCGACATCAAGGTGGAGAAGCGCAGCGGCGCCATCGCGGTCGTGGACGCCGACTGGGCGCCCGGTCCGGTGGCGATGAGCCTGGCCATGAAGGAAGCGATCGGGCGCGCACGCGAGTGCCACCTCGGCTGGACGATCGTGCGCAACATCACCCATGGCGGAGCCATCGGCTACTACGCGCTGCAGGCCGCGCAAGAAGGCTTCGCCGGCATCTCGACCACGGCCTCCCGCCCGATGATGGCGTATTACGGTGCGAAGG
>JAYPUG010000132.1:0-688 GCA_038133965.1 Rhodospirillaceae bacterium
GTGCCGACGCTGGTGCACGGCGATGCCGTTCTCATCGAATCCTCGGCTATCGTCGAGTACCTGGACGAGGTGATTGCCGAGAACCCGCTCACGCCCCAGGATCCCGTCGAGCGGGCGAAGATGCGTGCGTGGATGCGATACATCGAGGAGGTGCCGACGGTGGCCGTACGGGTGCCGAGCTTCGCCAACCTGCTCGCGCCGATGCGCTACACGGAATATTCCGACGACCAGTTCGCGACACACGCCGACCGGCTGCCGCTGCGCAAGCGCTTCTACCAGCGCATGACCCAGAAGGGCTTCGGCGAGGCCGATATCAACTATGCCAAGGAACAGATTCGCCAGACCTGCGAGCGGATCGACCGCGCGGTCTCCGAGGATGGCGGCCCCTTCATCATGGGTGCGCGGTTCACCCTTGCCGACTCTCTGGTCGCGCCGCTGATCGACCGCATGGACGACCTTGGCTACGACTACCTCTGGACGGACGACCTGCCGGGCATGAACGCGTGGTTCGATGCCGTTCGCGCGCGTCCGTCATTCCCGGCGACCTTCTATCCCGGCGCAAAGATCTCCGAGCGCTACCCGGAGCACTTCCGCACCGCGCGCGATCTCGAGGCCGAGCGCGGCTACTGAGTGCGGCTGCGCAGAGGTCTAGAGCGGCGGGAACGGTCCGACGCGTTCTTCATAGGCC
>JAYPUG010000132.1:698-6195 GCA_038133965.1 Rhodospirillaceae bacterium
GCCAGACCTTGCGCAGCTTTCCCGCCTGGATCAGCTCGATCGCACGGTCCGCCTCGGCCGCACCGAGCGCTTCGACCCTGGCCGGATCCATTTCGCCCGGCAAATCCACCTTGATCCGCACCATGAACAGCATGTCGTTTCTCCCAGTTGGAAGCCGCCGGGGCATCCGCGCGGCTAGGGGTAGATGCCGAGGAACCGGCCCCAGAGATATTGCAGCGGCAGGACGACCACGAGGCCGATCGCGAAATAGGCCGGCATCAGCCGGAAGGCAGGGCGCATGGGCACGTTGGCGACGGCCATCGCCATCAGCACCGGCGGCACCTGGTGGGGCAGCGCATAGACCATCCAGCTCGGCACCTGCGCCAGGAGCACGGCCTCGAGCGGCCACCCCGTTGCCTGCGCGATGGCGTCCGAGAATGAGGTGACGATGGGCGGCGCGGCGGGATAGGTCGTCACGACGCCGACGGCGGTACTCACCGCGAAGATCTCGTAGAAGGTGACAATGCCGCCGTCGCGCGAGAGGGGCACGTTCGCGAGGAGCCAGTTCCCGATCGCACCGCCGAGACCGGTGTGGTTCGCGATGGCGCCCATACCGATCACCCCGGCCACGAACAGCCACGACCCGTAATTCACGTCGGAGTTCAGGCTCAGCGCCGGGATCACGCCGACCCGCGGGGCAACGCAGATCAGCGCGGCGCCCAGTGCGACCCAGGCCGGCGAGATGCCGTGCAGCGAGTCCGTCATCCACAGGGCGAGCGCGGCGAGGAGGACGATCGCGAGCCGCTGTTCCCCGGCCGACCACCGGGTGCTCATCTCGGCCCGGCGGGTTTCCGCGGGCGGCGCGCCGAACAGCAGCGTGATCAGCGGGATCATGATCGCGACGCCGAGGACGCCCAGAACCGGAAAGTTCAGGACGGTGTATCCGAAATAGGTGAACCCGATGTCGAAGATGCTCTCGGTCGCGCCGACGAAGGCCATGTTGACAACGTTCGAGGGCAGGATGCCGAAGGCGGGGACGGTCGTGCCCCAGCCGGCCGCCAGAACCAGCCCGAAGCGTGCCTGCGTGTTCTCGGCAAAGCCCAGCCGTTCGGCGAGGGCGACGGCGAGCGGCGCCAGCATCACGGCGCGGCCCGAGGCCGACGGCATGACGAAGCCGAGCAGCATGCCGCCCAGCGCCAGGCCGCCGGCCATCATCAGGTAGCGCGGCGGCAAATGGCGGACCATGATCTGGACGACGCGCGTGGCCAGTCCGGACCGCTGCGCGGCCAGCGAAATGACGAAGCCGCCGAACACGAGCCAGGTCGCGCTGGCATGAAAGCCGCTGAAGACGACGTCCGGCGGCGCGATCTCCATCACCACGGCGACCAGGAACATCAGCAAGGCGGTGATGTGGGGCGGGATCGCCCCCGTTGCCCACATGGCGGCCGCGAACATGACGATTCCCGCAGCCGGCATCACGCCGGGGTCGGCGATCCACAGAGGCGTGCTCAGAAGGGCTGCGGCGCCGAGGCTCGCGCCGAGCCCGATGAGGTGGCCCGCGCCCAGCCGTGCGGCCCGTGTCAAAGGCATCGTCGGTCCGTTTCGTGTGGCTCCGGTCCTGCTTGTCGCGGGTCCCGGATCGGATGGCGGGATACTAGCAAGCGCATATCGGGGGTGCGACCCCGTCGCCATTCCGGCGTGGAATTCCGGCCATTCCGGGAGTGCAGGCGGCGCGACGTGCGCGATGAAGCACGCCTGCTGCGCGATGGGTGCTATATTGCCCGCTCGCCATGGGCGAAGGGGAATTTGGGGAGGATGGAATGGCCGCCAGTGTGAGCGAGCCCGTCACCTATCGCCAGGACGGGAACGTCGCGGTCATCACGATCAGCAATCCGCCCGTGAACGCACTTGCCAAGCAGGTGCGCATGGGGATTGCCGATCTGATCGAGCATGCGGCCGGCGAGCGCCAGATCAAGGCCGTCGTGATATGCGGCGCGGGCCGGAACCTGTGCGGCGGCGCGGATATCCGCGAGTTCAACACGCCGGACCGCGACGTCCGGCCGATGACGCGCGACCTCATGAACCTGATCGAGGCGAGCGAGAAACCGGTGGTCGCGGCGGTGCACGGGCCCACGCTGGGCGGCGGGCTCGAACTTGCGCTCGGCTGTCACTACCGGATCGCGAAGGCCGGAGCGAATCTCGGACTGCCCGAGGTGCTGCGCGGGGTCGTGCCCGGAGCGGGCGGCACACAACGGCTGCCGCGGCTCATCGGGTTTCGCAGGGCCCTGGAGATGATCGCGAGCGGTGCGCCCGTCGATCCGGCGACGGCGCTGGAGTACGGGCTGGTGGACCGGCTGGCAGGCGTGGACGAGGACATCTGCGTCGCTGCCATTGCGTTCGCCCACGACCTGGTGCGTGCGCAGGTCGGGGTGCGCCGGGTCAGCGAGGCGGCAGTCGATGTCGATGCCGACGAAGGTGGGGCGATCGTCGAGGAGGTCCGCGCGCGTCTCGAGAAGACTGCAAGGGGACAGCAGGCACCGTTCCGCTGCATGGAAAGCGTCGCCAACACCCTGACGATGCCGTTCATGGAAGGGTGGAAGCGCGAAGCGGAGATCAGCACCGAGGCCATCGCCTCCACCGAATCGCGCGCGCTGGTCCACGCCTTCTTTTCCGAGCGCCAGGCCTCGAAGATCCCGGACATTCCTGCCGATACGCCCCTGCGCACCGTGGACGGGGTTGCAATCGTCGGCGCCGGCACGATGGGCGGCGGTATCGCCATGTCGTTTGCGAATGCGGGCCTGCCCGTGTCCGTGATCGAGACCGACGGCGAGGCGCTGGCGCGCGGTCTCGAGCGGATCGAGAAGACCTATGCCGCAACACGCGACCGCGGCCGCCTGTCGGCCGAGGAGATGGATGCCCGGATGGGCCGGATTTCCGGCGTGACCGGCCTGGACGCAGTGGCGGGCGCGGACCTCGTGATCGAGGCCGTGTACGAGGAGATGGACGTCAAGCAGACGGTCTTTCGCGAACTTGACCGGCTTGCGCGCGACGGCGCGATCCTGGCGACCAACACCTCGACCCTCGATGTCGATGCCATCGCGGCCGTTACCGGCCGGCCGGCCGACGTGCTGGGCATGCATTTCTTCAGCCCGGCGAACGTCATGACCCTGCTCGAGATCGTGCACGCACGCGAGACCGCGCCCGACGTGATCGCGACGGTCCTCGACCTGTCGCGCCGCATCGGCAAGACGGGCGTGGTCGTCGGCGTGTGCGACGGGTTCGTCGGCAACCGCATGCTCGCGCCCTATTTCCGGCAGGCCGACTTCCTGGTCGAGGAGGGGGCATATCCCCAGGACGTGGACCGGGTGGTCGAGGAGTTCGGCTTCCGCATGGGCCCGTTCCGCGTGTCGGACCTGGCGGGCCTCGACATCAGCTGGGCCATCGAGAAGCGCCGGGCCGCGACACGACCCGCCGACGAACGGTTCTCGCCACTGCTCGACCGGATCTGCGAACAGGGCCGCTACGGACAGAAGACCGGCGCGGGCTGGTACCGCTACGAGGGCCGCAACGCGGTTCCCGACCCCGATATCGAGGCGTTGATAAACGCGCGCTCCGAGGAAATGGGGATCGCGCGGCGCAACATCTCGGACGACGAGATTCGCGAGCGTTGCATCTATTCGCTGATCAACGAGGGCGCGAGGATTCTCGAAGAGGGGCTGGCGCTGCGCGCCTCGGACATCGATGTCGTCTGGCTGCACGGATACGGCTTCCCGCGCTGGCGCGGCGGGCCGATGTTTTATGCCGATACGGTCGGACTGAAACAGGTGGTCGCGACCCTCGACCGCTTCCATGCCGACTGGGGCGACAAGTGGAAGCCCGCGGGCCTGCTTCGCGAGCTGGCCGAGGCCGGATCCAGCTTCAAGGAACGGGACGCGGCCTAGGCGGCGCGGGGCTGCGAACTACACCGGCACCGTCGCGCCGCCATCCACCACGATGGTCTGTCCGGTGAGCCAGCGCGCACCGCTGGACGCAAGGAACACCGCCGCGCCGGCGATGTCTTCCGGCTCGCCCAGCCGCCGCAACGGCGTCGCCGCGATCCGCGGATCGGCGAACTCGGGATTCTCCCACAGTGCACGTGCAAAGTCGGTCTTCACCAGGCCCGGTGCGATGGCGTTCACCCGGATGTTGTCGGGACCGAGTTCGACGGCCAGGTTCCGCGCGAGCTGCATGTCGGCCGCCTTGGAGATGTTGTAGGCGCCGATCTTGTCCGACCCGCGTAACCCGCCGATGGACGAAATCAGCACGATCGCGCCGTCCTTCCGGGCCTGCATGTCCGGTGCGACCATTTGAACCAGCCAGAGCTGGGACTGGATGTTCGTGGCCATCACCTTGGCGAAGACGTCGTCGGGTATCTCCATCGCCGGGCCGTAATACGGGTTGATGGCGGCGTTGCAGACCAGGATGTCGGCGGGCCCGTGCGCCTCGCGGCTGGCATCGACCAGCGCGCGGAGCTCCTCCTTGCGGCCCACATTGCACGGAATTCCAATGACTTCGTGCCCCGCTTCGGCCAGCGTGGCGGCGGTTTCCGCGACACGGGTTTCGTCGCGGCTCGACACGGTGACCTTCGCGCCGGCCTCGGCCAGCGCGGTGGCGATGGCGCGGCCGATCCCCTTGGTCGAGCCGGTGACGATGGCGGTCTTGCCGGAAAGGTCGAACGTTTGGGACATGCCGGGCTTCCCCCTCAGGACAGGTTTGGCGGTATCCTAGGCGAACGCGCGGCGGGGGGCACCTGCCGGCGAATGCGGGTACCCCGGGGGAAGAGCAATGGATTTCGAACTGACACCACGCTGCAAGGAGATGCGCGAACAGATCGTCGCGTTCATGAACGAGTTCGTCTATCCGAACGAGGAGACGTTCGAACGCCAGCTCGACGAACAGGAAAGCCGCTGGCAGACGCCGCAGATCGTCGACGACCTGAAGGCGGAGGCGCGCAAGCGCGGCCTGTGGAACCTGTTCCTGCCCGACGACCATCACGGCGCGGGCCTGAAGAACGCCGAGTATGCGCCGCTGTGCGAGATCATGGGCCGCGTCGATTGGGCGCCCGAAGTGTTCAACTGCAACGCGCCCGACACCGGAAACATGGAAGTGCTGCACATGTACGGCACGCCGGAGCAGCAGAAGGCATGGCTGGACCCGCTGCTCGCGGGCGAGATCCGCTCGGCCTTCGCCATGACCGAGCCCGCGGTCGCCTCGTCGGACGCCACCAACATCGAGTGTTCGATCAAGCGCGACGGCGACGCCTACGTGATCAACGGGCGGAAGTGGTGGACGTCGAACGCCTGCAACCCGCGCTGCAGGATCATGATCGTCATGGGCAAGACCGATCCGTCGGCGCCCCGGCACCAGCAGCAGTCGCAGATCCTCGTGCCGACCGACACGCCGGGCGTGACGATCAAGCGCCACCTCAACGTGATGGGCTATGACGACGCGCCCCACGGCCATGCCGAGGTGACGTTCG
>JAYPUG010000133.1:0-6144 GCA_038133965.1 Rhodospirillaceae bacterium
CGCAAGGCGAAACCCCAGCCGTGCAGCAAGCGCCTCAAGTGCCACGTCCATGTTCCGCTTGTTACGGGAATCGAGTGCTGCGAGCCGGTTGCGCATGACGATCCAGTCGATCGACCCGCCGTCGCGCATGGCCCGCACCTTCTTCTGCTCCCACACCATCTCGGCATAGTCGCTCAGCGAAAGAACCTCGTTCGTCTCCGGGTTGACCCGCCCCAGCAGATCGAGATCGACGAAGCTGTCGTTCATCGGCGTGATCAGGATATCGGCAAAGGAGTGACCGGCCCGCGAAAGATGGTTGTCGCTGCCCGGTGTGTCGATGACGATCACATCGCACACCTCCGAAAGTTGTGCGATCACGCTCTCGAGCCGGCGCAACTCTTCGTCCTCGGCCGCGAACCGGTCGCGCAGTTCACTTCGCCCGATCGCCCGATAGGCGGGGTGCGGCAGGGTGATCGCCATCTTGGCGCTGTAGATGCGCCGGTTGTCGAAGTAGCGCGCGAGCGTACCCTGGCGCGCATCCAGGTCGATGGCGCCGACACGGTATCCCTCGCGCAGCAGCCCCACGATGATGTGCATCGCCGTCGTCGATTTGCCCGTGCCGCCCTTCTCGTTGCCGAGAACGATCACCGTGGTGCGCGGCGCTTCGTCCTCGTTCGAGGCGACCGGCGGTTCTGCTGGTGTCGTGACGCTCATGCGGGCCGCAGCCAGACGGCCGTGTCGTGGAATACGGCGCCGCCATTGGGCTGGCCCGCATCCGCGCTGACCAGCAGGTTGATGCCGATGCCCTCGACGAAAGCCCTGTTGGGCCAGACGCTCTCGACGATCACGGTCCCGCGCCGCAGCCCCTCGGTCGGACGCACATGCACCGGAACGGACCCCAGCCGGTTGCCGATACGCACGAGGTCACCCGCCTCGAGCCCGAGTTCGTCGCAAATGTCGGGATGGATTTGCGCCTCGGGCCGGCGCTCGCGGGTCCGGCTCGTCTCGGTCTCGGTGAAACTGGTGTTGAGATAGTTGCGCGACGGCGCGGTCACCAAGCGGAAGGGGTGTTCATCGTCCCGGTCGTCGATCGCCTCGTAATGGTCGGGCAGCTCCGGCATGCCCGCGGCGTTGCCGCCGATGGACGGCCAGTCGGGCATGAACCGGAACTTGCCGTCTGCATGGCCGAAACCCGACAGGAAATGGGAATCCTCGAAGGAAAGCCCCCTGTCATCCCAATGGCCTTCCCAAAGCGCCTGCGCGCCGTCGTAACCGGAACGCTTGAGGGTTGCGTCGATCAGTTCCCACTCCGTCATCTCGAAGCCGGGATGCGAAACGCCGAGACGCTTGGCCAACGCGCACAGCACCTGATGGTTCGAACGCGCCTCGCCCACCGGCTCGATCACGGCCTTCGTCACCTGGAAGTAGGTGTGACCGCCGGCCTGGTACATGTCGTCATGCTCGAGGAAGGTCGTTGCGGGAAGCACGATATCGGCCATCTCGGCCGTCTCGGTCAGGAACTGATCGTGGACGCACACAAACAAATCGTCGCGCCGGAAGCCCTCACGAACCTTGCCGAGCTCCGGCGCCACGTTCATCGGGTTGGTGTTCTGGATGAACAGCGCGGTCACGGGCGGGCCGTCGCCGATGTCGCGCGGATCGCCGGTCAGGATCGGCCCGATCCGCGACTGGTCGAGCAGGCGCGTGGTCGGATCGAGGACGTCCGTCCCCTCGATCAGCGTCTTGTCGATGCCGTAGATACCCGCGTTTGAGTAGAGCGCGCCTCCGCCTTCGTACTGCCACGCGCCGGTGACGGCGGGCAGGCAGCTCGCGGAGAACATCTGCACCGCGCCGTTTCGCGAACGGGTGAAGCCGAAACCCATGCGCACGAAGCTTCGTTTCGTCTCTCCGTAGAGCCGCGCGAATGCTTCGATATCGGCGGCGGGGATACCGGTAATCGCCTCCGCCCATTCGGGTCCGCGCGATGCCAGGTGCGTTTCGAGCTCTCGGTGTCCAGACGTGTATTTCTCCAAGTAATCGCGGTCGGCATGGCCGTCGCGGAACAGTACATGCATCACGGCACAGGCCAGCGCCCCGTCGGTTCCCGGGTTGGGCATCAGGTGGATATCGGCCTGCTTCGCGCTTTCTGTCTCGTAAGGGTCGATGACGACGATCTTCGCACCCCGGTTCTTGCGTGCCCGGGTCGCATGGGTCATCACCTGCACCTGGGTACTGACGGGATTGCAGCCCCAGATGACGATCAGGTCGGATTGCGTCATCTCCTGCGGATCGACACCCCACTTGGCCCCGACACCGGCTAACCAGCCCGCATCAGCCAGCGTCGAACAGAAGGTCGAATGCTGGCGCGAATACCCCATCGCATGGCGAAGCCGTTGCAGCCCGTCGCGCTGCACCAGACCCATTGTACCCGCATAGAAGAACGGCCAGACCGCCTCGGGGCCATGCGTGTCCGCGGCACGGATCAGGCGTTCCGCGACGATGTCGAGTGCATCGTCCCAGGAAATTTCTTCGAAGGCATCGCGACCCGCACCCTGCTCCCCGACCCGCCGCAGCGGCCGCGTCAGGCGGCCGGGATGGTGAACCCGTTCGGCATAGCGCGCGACCTTCGCGCAGATCACGCCTGCGGTGTAGGGATTGCCGGATGCGCCGCGCACCCGGCCTATGGTCGCAGGGTTCAGGCGGTCCACCTCGAGCGCACAGGTGCTCGGGCAATCGTGCGGACATGCGGAATGGAAAACCTGCACGCCGTCCGCCGCGTTCGCGGCCATGTCGGGACTGTTCTGGTCGAGTGGCATCGCGCTTTCTCCGGCCCGGGACTATAGCCGAGCGACACCGAAGCGTCGATGAAACGACGCCGCGATGCGCTTCAGAACACGATCTCCCCATCGGGCCGGAATGCCCGGAACGCGAAGGCGAAGACGACATCGTAGGCGACGTCCGACAGCGTTCCGTCCTTGTCACGCCGCCGGACGGTCACATTGCCCACATCGCGCCCGGTGGCAACGGTCCCGGCATCGTGAATGGAGTTCTGGCCCGGTTCCCAGACCAGCACCAGATCGTCCACCTCGAACCGGCCGCGCGCGCGCAGGAGTCCTAGCGACCAGGCCTTGCCACCGACGACGATGACACGCGACAGCGGCGAGACGTCGTCGGGCAGATCGTAGGGATAGCGCTCGCGCAACATGGTCCGCGACTGAGTGTCCCAAAGGGCGTCCATATCGGCATACGGCGTCTCGCCGTAGGGCTGGCGCATCACGTCGCGCGGGATCATCAGCTGTCCGTCCGGGGCGCGCGCTCGGAACCGGGCAAGCGATTCGAGCCGGGCCGGCAGCGCGCGCATCAGCGCGCCGGAGCGGGCACCCACGATCGCCTTTCCGGTGAACTGCTGCCACCAGCTTTCGGTCTCGTGGTCATACATGACCAGATCTGAGTTCCGGAGCTTTCCCGACACGCCGAAGGTAAGGACCTGCCCATCGACATTCCTGTCGAACACGACGGCGGAGTTGCACAACGGACAATAGGTCACGGCGATGGGCTTGCCGGCCAGCTCGTCGTTGACGATCTCGTGGGTCATCAGGATACCGAGCGGATAGGCACGGGCCTTCCCGTCGATGGCGACCTGGATCATCGGCTCGGTGCCCTGGTAGAGGCGCTGGACATCGTCGATCGAGGCGAAGCGCGGCTCGTAGATCGGGGGGATACCGTCCCTGGGCACGCCACCGGAAAAGATCTCGTCCAGCGGCACGTTGTGTTTCGAGAAGTCCGTGTTCGGCCATTCCAGTTTCCAGAAGGCGGGGTTCGCCTGTCCACTTGCGGAGACCGCCAGGAACATGACACCGGCTGCCAGCGCGGCGCCGACTCGGCCCCATTTTCGGGTGATGAGAATTGGCATGACGAACATCCCGTCGCTTTCGAGTGAGTTACTGGTCCGTAGCAGTTGCGATCACCGTGTCCGGGAAAAAACGGCGGCGTCTCCGCCGCCGTTCAAGTTCCTCCAAGCGTAAGTCGAATGGAGAAGCACGATGATCACGGGTATTAAATGACGTGCTGCGCATTCGCATAAAGTCACTCCGCGTCACGGTTGCGTGAGACGCGATCCGGCGCAATTCGGCGACGGCGCCAACGAGAGGAACGGGACATGACGACGTTCACGATCGGCTTCACCAAGACCACGGCCGCAGACTTTTTCGGACGGCTGAAAGACGCCGGCGTCAGCCAGGTGATCGACGTGCGCCTTCAGAACACGTCGCAGCTGGCCGGCTTTGCGAAGGCCGGCGACCTCGCGTTCTTCCTCGGCGAGATCGGGCGCATCGGCTACCGGCACGCGCCCGAGCTTGCCCCTGACGAGGCGCTGTTCGCCGACTACCGCAAGAAGGGCCTGAAATGGGACGCGTTCGAACCGCGCTTCCTCTCGATCATGGCCGAGCGCAAGATCGAGGAGCGGTTCCGGCCGGAGGAACTGGACGGCGCGTGTCTGCTGTGCAGCGAGGACAAGCCCCACCGATGCCACCGGCGCCTCGTCGTCGAATACCTGGAATCGCGATGGGGACGATCACTCGGCGTGAGCCACCTCTGAACGCACCCGCTCGCACCGTACGACCGACCGGTGATAGGCTCGGTACAACCGGATACGCAGGATACGAGCCCATGACGGTCCAGCCCGATCACGGAAACACACCCGCGCAGATCGCCGACGACGCGATCCCCATCGTCGATATCGGTCCGCTCATGGCGGATGCGCCCGGTGCGGTGGACGACCTCGCGGAGCAGTTCCACGAAGCATGCACCGGCATCGGGTTCATGGTGCTGGTCAATCACGGTGTCGATCCCGCCGTGTCCGAACGCGCCTTCGATGCATCGCGGCGGTTCCACGCCCTGCCCTTCGAAGAGAAGATGAAGGTGCGCATGAACCGGCACCAGTGCGGCTACATGCCGCCGAATGTGTCGGTCCACGCAGATACCTTCGAGAACCGGGAATCGGCACTGCGCCCGCAGCCGAGCGAGGCGTTCAAGTTTACTTTCGATCTTTCGCCCGATGATCCCGACTTTGGAAAGGGCCGCCGCTTCCGCGGTCACAACCAATGGCCCGACGAGACACTGGTACCGGGGCTGCACGACACCTTTATGGCGTTCCACCGGACGTTCGAGGCCCTCGGCCAGGCCCTGTTACGGCCGATCGCCGCCTCGCTCGGCATGGAACCGGACCATTTCGCGCCCGCATTCGTGCGTTCCAGTTCGATGACCCGGATCGCACACTACCCGCCGACGGGCGGAGTGGAGGTCACGCTTCCCGGCCACCGCGACCTGTCGTTCCTGTCGCTGATCCCGCCTGCAACTCGCCCCGGGCTCGAGATCCTCACGCCCGAGGGCGAATGGATCGAGCAGCCGGTGGTGCCCGACGGGGTGTTGTTCAACACCGGCAGCACCCTCAGTTACTGGACGAACGACGTGTACGCGGCCACGCCGCACCGGGTGCGCGCGGATACCTACGAGGACCGCTTCTCGAATATCTTCTTCTTGTATCCCGACATCGACGCTGTGATGTCGTGCCTGCCAACCTGCGTGGATGAGGAACGACCCGCGAAACACGCGCCGGTCACGTTCGGCGAATTCCACGCGGACTACGCGGCACGCAACTTCGCCTACGCCGAAAACTGGGACTGATCGGGGACCGGCCCGCCTAACAGAGGCGGTGCTTCTGATCCATCCGCAGCGCGTCGAGATCCTTCTCCCACTGCTCCTCGCCGGGCTCCTGGTAAATGCCCAGCGTCGCCTTGTGGTAGTCGAAATTATCTTCGCCATCGGCCGGCGCGCGGTCCCAGCTGTCGCGGGTGGTTAGTGCCGACCAGGTGCCCAGCACGACGCACACGATTATCGCGCCGACGAGGACGATCATTTCGATGCTCATGGTGCCACTCCCTGCAATCGGTTCTTGCGCGCGCACGCGCACACGGTCGGTCGAGCATGCCACACGAACACGGCAATCGTGTATCACAACGTGGCGAGCGTCACCGGCGGTACACGTTGGCGGCGGCACACGTTGGCGGCGGCACATTGGGGTCGTAGTATCGAAGTCCTGAACGCCGGCGGGCCCATGAACACGACACCGATCATGAACGCAGAAAAAGCTGCGGCGCGCGTGCG
>JAYPUG010000134.1:0-5125 GCA_038133965.1 Rhodospirillaceae bacterium
CGCGACTCGCCGTCGCTCGACCCGCAGCGGAAGATAGTTCAATGCAATGGCCCAATCGCATTCTTGGCAGCCTGCTACTTGCCACGCTGCTGGGCGCGTGCGCGCAGGTCGTTACAGTTCACGGGCAGGAGCCCGACCCCGACGCGCTGGCCAAGATCGAGCCTGGCACATCCAGCAAGCGCGAGGTCGAGCTGGCACTCGGAACGCCTTCGACCCTCGGCGTTTTTCGCGAAAATGTCTGGTACTACATGTCGGAACGTACAGAGAAGATAGCGTTCCTGGACCCCGAGCTACTCGACCGCAAGATCGTCGCCGTCGTTTTCAATGACAACGGAGTCGTCGAGGACGTCGTCACCTACACCGAGAATGATCGGCAGGAAGTCGAACTCGTCAGCAGGGTTACACCGACCGCCGGAAACGAACTTTCGCTCCTGCAGCAGTTGTTCGGCAATATCGGGCGATTCTCCGGCAGCCAATAGAGCAAGAAAAACCCGGGGCCAAAGGCCCCGGGTTCGATACTCGAAACGTCGTACGTTCTAGACGTTCGCCAAGACGGCGAGCACCAGAAGCGCGACGATGTTGGTGATCTTGATCATCGGATTGACGGCAGGGCCGGCGGTGTCCTTGTAGGGATCACCGACGGTGTCGCCCGTCACGGCCGCGTGGTGGGCATCGGAACCCTTGCCGCCATGATTGCCGTCCTCGATGTACTTCTTTGCGTTGTCCCAGGCGCCACCGCCCGCGGTCATCGAAATCGCGACGAACAGCCCCGTGACGATCACGCCCAGAAGCATCGCACCGAGAGCGGAGAACGCCGCCGACTTGTCCGCGATCAGGAGGATGACCACGAAGAAGATGATCGGCGAGAGCACCGGAAGCATCGAGGGCACGATCATTTCCTTGATCGCGGCCCGCGTCAGCATATCGACGCAACGCCCGTACTCGGGCTTGCCCGTGCCTTCCATGATGCCCGGGATCTCTTTGAACTGACGGCGAACCTCGACCACCACCGAGCCGGCCGCGCGGCCGACGGCGGTCATGCCCATCGCGCCGAACAGGAACGGCAGCATGCCGCCGACGAACAGACCGACGACCACGTAGGGATTGGCCAGCGAGAAGTCGAGCTGGACCCCTGCGAAGTAGCCGTGTTCGGCCGGGGTGGAGATGAAGAAGTTCAGGTCCGACGTGTAGGCCGCAAACAGCACCAGCGCGCCAAGGCCCGCGGAACCGATCGCGTAACCCTTGGTCACGGCCTTCGTGGTGTTGCCCACCGCGTCGAGCGCGTCAGTGGTCTTGCGAACATCCTCGTCCAGCTCCGCCATCTCGGCGATGCCGCCGGCGTTGTCGGTGACGGGGCCGTAGGCATCCAGCGCCACGACCATACCGGCCAGTGCCAGCATCGCCGTCACCGCGATGGCGATGCCCAGCAGGCCCGCCAGCAGGAACGAGATGATGATCGCCGCGCAGATGATCAGCGCCGGAATAGCCGTCGCCTCCATCGAGATGGCGAGCCCCTGGATCACGTTCGTGCCATGCCCCGTGGTCGAGGCCTGGGCGACCGAGCGGACCGGCCGGTATTCAGTGCCGGTGTAGTACTCGGTGACCCAGATCAGCAGCCCGGTCACGACGAGGCCGACCACGGCGCACAGGAAGGCATCGGTGCCCGTAAAGCTCAGCGAGCCAACGCTGATCTGCGCATCGAAGCCGATGGTCCATGCCGTCACGACCGCGATGCCGACGAGCGACAGGACGGCCGAGGCGATAAAGCCCTTGTAGAGAGCGCCCATGATGTTCTGGCTCGCGCCAAGGCGCACGAAGAAGGTACCGATGATCGAGGCGATAATGCACACGCCGCCGATCGCCAGCGGATAGACCATCATCTGATTGAGCAGCGGGTTGCCCGCCAGGAAGATGGAAATCAGCACCATTGTGGCGACGACCGTCACAGCGTAGGTCTCGAACAGGTCGGCCGCCATGCCGGCGCAGTCGCCGACATTGTCGCCCACATTGTCCGCGATCACGGCCGGGTTGCGCGGGTCATCCTCGGGGATGCCCGCCTCGACCTTGCCGACCAGGTCGGCGCCCACATCGGCGCCCTTGGTGAAGATGCCGCCACCGAGACGCGCGAAGATCGAGATCAGCGACGCACCGAAGCCCAGCGCGACCATGGCATCGATCAGTTCGCGACCGGACGCCATGCCCTGTTGCTGCATCCAGACCATGAAGCCGAAGTAGCCCGCAACGGCGAGCAGCGCGAGGCCCGCGACCAGCATGCCGGTCACGGCGCCGGCGCGGAACGCGATCGACAGACCCTGCGCCAGGCTCGTGCGTGCCCCTTCGGTCGTGCGCACATTTGCGCGAACCGAGATGTTCATGCCGATATACCCGGTCGCGCCGGACAGGACCGCGCCGATCAAGAAGCCGAGCGCCACCGTCCAGCCGAGCAGAACAAGCAGGATGACGGCGATGACGATGCCGACGATACCGATCGCGCGATACTGGCGGTTGAGGTAGGCGGCTGCGCCTTCCTGAACAGCGCCGGAAATTTCCTGCATCCGCTCCGAACCGGCACTTGAGGCCAGAACCGAACGCGATGCCCAGATGCCGTAGAGCACGGCCAGACCGCCGCACGCGATGGCGAACCAGACGATAGGTGCCATTGTTGATGTCCCTTGGTTTATGTTTTTGTCGGACCCCGCACCGCTATAGGCCGGGCCTCGGGGCGGGGCCGAATCGCAGGGCCCCCGAAAAGCGGCGGGAACATGCCAAAAAGGCGGCGGCAAGGCAACCGGGCGCGCACGCCGGCTACCGACGATCCATAAGCGGGATTACACCGGGCTCAGGCCGGCGCGAGCGCGCGCCGCATGCGGAGCCAGAGGACGGCCAGAACGACTAGGACCAGAAGCGGCGCAGAGGCTAGGTTCACGGCGATGAATCCCAGCGACTGATAGACGAAGCCGGCCGCGAGCGAGCATGTCGCAACCGTTCCGAACACAAACAGGTCGTTGATTCCCTGAACCTTTGCTTTCTCGGCCGGTTCATAGGTGCTGACAAGCAGGGTCGTACCGGCAGTGAACATGAAGTTCCAGCCGACGCCCACCAGCGCCATGCCCACACGAAGGTGCCAGAGCGAGTCGCCGTTGAGGTTTACAGCCAGGCACACGACCGAGATCACTGCACCCGCGAGGATGATGTTCACATCTCCGTACTTGTTGATCAGCCAACCGGTAATGAAGCCCGGCGCGAACATGCCAAGCACGTGCCACATGATCACGTTGTTGATGTCGAGCTGACCGAACGGATGTGTCGGGTGCAGATGCATGAAGATCGGCGTCGAGAGCATCACGAAGTTCATGACGCCGTAGCCGATCATCCCGCTCATCACCGCGACAATGAAGGCAGGCTGCGCGGCAATCTCGCGCATCGACCGCGTCGGACCCGAACGCTCCTGCTCGCTGGGCGGCGGAATATCGGTAAAGAGCAACAGCACGACCATCATCGCCTGCATCACCAGAATGATTGCGAACACACCGGCAAAGGCGACGGGTGAAATCAGGTAGAAACCGATATTGGACAGCGTCGGGCCGGCGAATCCCGCGAACACACCGCCTGCGATGACCAGGCTGACGGCCCGCTTCTTGAAGCTGTCATGCGCTGCATCGACGGCTGCGAACCGGAACTGCTGGTTGGAACCGGCGGACGATCCGAAAAGCGCGGAACCGACACAGAACAGAAAGAAGCTCTGTTCGAAAAGCGCATAGATCATCACCGCCGCGCCGCTCGATCCGACCAGCAGGAAGACGATGAAACCTGCCGCACGGCCGATGCGCTTCATGAGCAGCGCCGCCGGCACTGTCGAAAGCGTCATGAACAGGAACTGAAACGTGATCGGGACGGTCGCCCAGCCCGGGTTGGGCGCGATGGTCGCCCCGATGATCGAGGACACGGAAAAAATGAGCACCATCTGCGTCTGGCCGAGGGCCTGACAGAGAGAGAGGAGCCCGACATTACGGTTTTCACGGATCTTCAGCATGGCGCGAACATCCGGGATGGCACCCGAAAACACAAGCCAACAATGTGAATAGCAGACCTGCGTCAGCTGTCCTTGCGGAGCACGTTCTCGACAAAAAGATCGACGACGACCTCGGGGCCCAACTCGCGCAGCGCTATAGCCCGCAAATGCTGTTTCACCGCATCCAGTGGAATATCGGCACTGCGCCGGCGTTCGACCAGTGCGTGCAGTTCTCGCAGCATCGCATCCCGAAGACGAGACTCTGCCGCGGCAACAACACTGCGCTGGTCCGCCTGGGCCAGTTCGAGGGTCAACGCCGCTGTGTAGAGCCCGGCGACCTCGCCATCACGGAACAACGTCACCGTGATCGCATCGAGCTTCATGTAGTGGTGTTCCTCGAAGGCGAACTTTTCTTCTTTCGCGGCTTTCTCCTCCGCCTCCGGGTCTGGTGCCTCCTTGTTGCCCAGGAAGAAAAAGGCACCGCCGCCAGCAATGAGCAGTGCGAAGACGAGGATGATAATCTTCTTCATCACTCAGCCCGGCACGACACGGATATCGCGAACCAGCACATCATTCACGACACCGGACCCAAGTACGCGAATATTTTCCGCCCGAAGTCTGTTCTTCAGATAGACCGTTTCAATCGAACCGTCCTCGGTCCCCGGAAACGGACGCGAGGTCAACGTGCGGACATAGGCTTCGCGCAAGCGAGGCAGAAGTGAACGGACCAGCTTGTCCTCGTGACGGGCACGGCCGACTTCAAGAGACAAGATGACGACGATCTTGTGGCGAGCACCCTCTTCTGTCCGGAAGGGAATGAACAGCGGGTCGAGGTTGATATAGATGAGTTCCGATGGGTCGAGCGGACCCGGACGTTCAATCGCCGCAAGCTCGGGTTCTTTCTCTTCTTCACCGGCTCCCATGAACTTGAACGCACCAGCACCAGCAACGAGCAGCAGGACAAGTAGAACCGCGACCAGCTTGAGCTTCCCGCGCTTCTTGCCCTTGCGCATGGCGCGGATCGCGGCCTCGTTCTCAGCCCGCGTCTTCTCACTCTTCTTCGAAGTGTCGGTATCCGCCATGGCCGATGTCCAGTTCACGGCCCGCTCCATC
>JAYPUG010000134.1:5135-6138 GCA_038133965.1 Rhodospirillaceae bacterium
CCACGCTTCTCCTCGAGCCGGTTGCCATTACCGTCACGAACAAGGACACGTTCCGCTGTGGGATCAGCGGTTCTCGTGCGCCCGATGCGCGTGACTGAAATCCCGGCATCTGCCGCTGCAGCTTCAATTGCTGCACGCTGCGCCTTCGGGGCCGTGAACACGAGCTCGTAATCGTCTCCACCGGCAAGCAGGCTAAGGTGCAATGGTTGATCGTCGGTTACCGCGTTCCGGGCGGCCTCCGACAGGGGAACCGCCGAAATATCAATATCCGCGGCGATCCCCGACGCCCGGCAAATATGGCCAAGATCGGCGATCAGGCCGTCAGAGACATCCGCCCCGGCGCTCGCCCTGCCGACCAGCCCCCGGCCCAGCGCCAGCCGGGGTTCGGGCTGACGAAAGCGCTTGGCGAGATATTCCGCCTGTTCCGCGTTTCCGGGAGAATATGTGCCTCTTTCTACGGCAAGTCCGAGCACCGCGTCGCCAATGGTTCCGGACACGTAAACATCATCATCCGGCTGCGCGCCGGACCTGTATATCATTTTATTTTCAGCAACTTGACCGAACATATTCACAGACAACGTCAATGGTCCGTCGGTCCTCGAAGTGTCTCCGCCGAGCAGAGTGACGGCGTAATGTTTCTGATCCTCGCCCAGCGCCGCCGTGAACGCCTCGATCCACGCCTCGTCACGATCGAGCGGCAACTGGATCGTCAGTGTATAGGCAAGCGGACGCGCGCCTTTCGCGGCCAGATCCGACAGGTTGACCCGGAGTATACGGCGCGCCACATCTCCTGGCGGCGACTCTGCCAGGAAGTGGATGCCTTCCACGATAGCGTCGGCGGTGATCACGAGATCGAAACCGGGTTCCGGTTTCAGTATCGCCGCATCGTCGCGCAGCCCCAGCGCGCCGGGCTGCGCGGCCGCCAACGGCGCGAAAAAGCGCTCAATCAGGTCGAATTCACTGGTCCGGCGCGCCATTTGCCGTGGCTTCCGCAGGGCGGGTC
>JAYPUG010000135.1:0-6112 GCA_038133965.1 Rhodospirillaceae bacterium
GGCGACACCCTGACCATGGGCGACATTCCCGTCGGCGGCGTGATCTACCGCTGGTACGAAATGGATATCGAGCGGCCGGAACGTCCGAACGTGCGTGCCTGGTACGAGAGGTTGATGGAACGGCCCGGCTACGCCGAGCACATCATGATCCCGCTCGAGTAGCCGCACGCGCGTTGAGGTCCGCCTGCCGCCTGCGGATGTCATCGGGCCATTGCGCCTTGATGAAGGCGAGCACCGACCAGATTTCATCGTCGGAGAGAGCCCCCTCGTAAACCGGCATGTCGGTTGCGACCGGCTGGCCGATCATCGCCGCGAGTCCGTACTTCGTCAGGTCGAACAGGGTCTGGTCGTCATGGTGCCAGGTGTGGCCCGAGGCGTCGTGGGGCGGTGCGGGCAGGCGGCCGTCTGGTTTGCGCTGGCGCCAGTTCGGCTGCCCTTCGAGATCGGCACCGTGACATGAGGCACAATAATCCGCGTATATCCGGCGACCGGACTCGACCATGCGAGCATCCGATGCGTCGGCTCTCGCCGTCGCCACTGTTTCCGGCGGTGTCAGAACTGTGTAGGCAACGGCCGCACAGGCTGCGGCGAGCGCGAGGCCGGCGGCGACAGCTTTGGATCTGTTGGTCAAGAACCGACTAGACGGGCCGTAGCCCGGTTGCGTTCGGCCTGGCGTGCCTGAATCTCGGACGGCCATCGGGACTTGATGTAGGCGATCACGGAACGGATGTCCTCTTCGGAAGCGTCCGGCGCGTCTGGGCCACCTGTCATTTCCGCGTTCATCGCGAGACACATCCGGGCAAATTCCGAAAGTTCCGCATCGTTATGGAACCAGGCATGCCCGCGGATATCGTGCGGCGGTGCGCTCGCGCTGCCATCGGCCTTGCGGGCAGGCCAGCCGGCCTCTCCCTCGAGCGAGACGCCATGGCACGACGCGCAACGCGCGGCGTAGAACTCGCCGCCATGTCGAATGAGAGTTGCACTCAGTACCGGTGTGTCGACGGACGCGTCCGGACCCCGCGTGTCGAGCGCCAGGTAGGCTCCCGCCGCAGCGGTCCAGGTCAGTCCGGCAACGAGCCACGTATGTAGCGACGATCGCATTGAATGCGATTGTACCACGCTGTCCGCCGGGATTCGACCGTCAGGCCGGCTAGTTCCAGAGTTGCTCCGACGCCATTGCGGCGCCCTCGGTCATCGCCTTGAACTTCATCCACACGATGTTGCGGTCCACCTGGACCCGGCCGGCGAAAGTGCCGAAACCGCAGTCGCCACCCACCATGACGTTCTCGCGCCCGACCACGCTGGCGTAGTTGAGGATGCGGTCGCAGACCAGTTCGGGGTGCTCGACGAAGTTCGACGTGGTGTCGATGACGCCCGGGACGATGAACTTTCCGTCGGGCAGCTTCACGTCGCGCCATACCTTCCACTCGTGTTCGTGCCGGGGGTTCGCACCCGGGAAGGACACGGCCTGTGGTTTCGCCCGCATGATGATATCGACGATATCGGCGAGCGGTACGTCCTCGTGGTGGGGCCCCATGGTGCTTGCCCAGCACACATGCATGCGTATCCGGTCCTCCGGGATATCACGCACGGCATGGTTCAGGGCATCGACGTGCATCGAGATTTCCTTGCGGAAGTCCTCGAGGCTCAGGTGCCGGAAGATCGTGTGGCGGCTCAGCGCCAGGTCGGGGCAGTCGAGTTGCAGAACGAGGCCCGCGGCCACGATCGCCTCGTATTCGCGCTTCATCACGTCGGCGAGCGCGAAGATGTAGGCCTCCTCGCTCTCGTAGTGGAGGTTCGGCAAAAAGCGTGCGATCTGGCCCGGCGAGGGGGAGGTCATGAACACCTCTTCCACGCCCGGCCGGCTGATCACGCTCGCCGCGCGGTCGATGTCGGCCTGGGCGGATTCGAAGTCCTTCCAATCGACGGGGCCGGAACAGGCCGGGCGGTGGGTGAGGGGGGTCGTGAAGGGCGCCAGCATCTGTGCGAGCTCGGGGAATTCCTCTTCCTCGGTACCCATGGGCTTCGGCTGGTTTGGCCCGTCATAGCCCGACAGCCGGTCTTTCACATGGATCGTGTAGTCCGCGCGTCCCTGCTCGCCGTCGTTGATGACGTGAAGGCCGGCGTCGATCTGCTTGGCGACCACCTCATCGACGGCGCGCCCGACGGCCGCATCGAGTTCCCCGCGCCGCGCGCCGGGGTTCTTCTCGTCTTCCATCAGGAGTTCGACCACGTCATGCGGGCGCGGCAGGCTGCCCGTATGGGTCGTCAGAATCCGATCAGTGCTGCGCTTCATGGCGCTCCCCCCAGTCGAACGCGTTTCGGTTTCACCCGAAACCTAACACAGCTTCGCATTTCCGCACCGCGCCCTGAAAGGCCCGCTCAGACGGCGATTCGGGTATCCGTCAGGGACAATCCCGATTCGGCGATGATGTCGTGGGTCTTGCGCAAATGCGCATGGTTCAGCTCGAGTGCACGGTCCACGTCACGCGCGATTGCGGCGTCCATCAGGGCCTCGTGTTCGTCGCGTTCGTTGCGATGCGGGTAGCTGATCGTCGCTGCAAGCTGGCGGTAGCGGTTCGACTGGTCCGCCAGCAGGTCGCAGTAGGCGAGGAGGCGCGGCGAACCGCAGTTGGCAATCAGCGCGGCGTGGAACGCATGGTGGAGTGCCTCCCACTCGGGATTGAACCGGTACTCGTTGCTCGATGCTGAACGAGGGATGCGCGACAGGCGGTGAAACGCGACGACAAGACCATCTTCCCATTCGTCGTCCGCGTTGCGGATGGATTCGCGGAGCGCGATTTCCTCGATCCAGCAGCGAGTCCGGATGAGGTCGGCAAGGTCCTCGACGCCGATACCGGAGACGTGGAATCCCTTCTGGTCCTCGAAGCAGACCAGGTGTTCGGCGGCCAGCCGGTTCAGGGCTTCGCGCACCGGACTGATGCCGACCCCGTAGCGCGTGCGCAGTCCGGTGGAGGCGAGTTTCGAACCCGGCGCAAGCTCGCCTGTTATGATATCGTGGCGAAGCCGGTCATAGACGGACGATGCGATCGTCTGGCCGCCGCTTCGGGCGGTCTTGCTGTCCTGATTCGGCGGCATCGTGCGCTCCCGGATATGCGGAAGAAGCGTAGCCGTTCCGCACAACTATTTCCAAATTTGTATCATTATCCCGAAATTTTGGAAATTCGTTGACTCTCCTGTTGGAGTGCCGTTTCTTTCACGACAGCCGAACTGCGCCGCGGGAGAAGCGCAGCCACGACCAATCGGGACATCTCCGGGAGAAACCAATGCTCAAGAAACAAACCATGGTTCGAAAGCTTGCCGGTGTTGCGGCAGGCGCAATGCTTGCGGGCGCCGCGTTTGCAGGACCGGCCTCCGCGACCGAAACGATCAAGCTTGCCGCGATCGACGGTTATTCGCCCAAGTCGCTCTGGGTGAAGGAATTCATCGATTTCTATATCCCCGAAATCGACAAGCGGCTCGCTGCGACGGGCAATTACGAAATCGAATGGAACCAGGCTTGGGGACAGATCGTGAAGGTCCGCGGCGTGCTCGGCGGCCTCCAGAAGGGGCTCGGTGACATCGGCGTCGTAACGACCGTGTTCCATGCGGACAAGGTGCCGCTCCAGCTCGTCGCCTACGCAACACCGTTCGTGACGAACGATCCGGGTCTTGTTGCCAAGACCGTTGACGGCCTCGCAGACAAGCATCCGGAGTTCAAGCAGGCCTTCAACAAGTTCAATCAGGTCTACCTGACGAACATGGCCGTGCTCGACACCTACCAGATCTTCTCGAAGACCGAGATCACCAAGCTTTCCGACATGAACGGGCTGAAGATCGGCAGCGCGGGCCTCAACCTTCGCTGGCTTGAGGGCTTTGGCGCGGCTGGCGTGGCCGGCAGCCTGGTGCACTACTACAACAAGCTGAGCACGGGCGTTCTCGACGCCATCATGCTCTGGCCGGAAGCAGTCGTGGGCCGCAAGATGTACGAGGTTGCGCCCTTCATGCTGAAGGCGGATCTCGGCACGGCCAACTCCAAGGTCGTGTCGGCGAACGCCGACGTCTGGACGGCGCTTCCCGACGAGGTCAAGACGGCCATCGAGGAAGCCTCCATCCTCTACCGCGACCACATGGCCAGCGAAGCGCTCAAGCTGGCGGATGCCAGCCTGAAGGCCTTCGTCGATGGCGGCGGCAAGGTGCACAGCCTGAGCCAGGCCGAGCGTCAGCAGTGGGCAGACAAGATGCCCAACGTGGCGGCCGACTGGGTTGCCGCGCGCGAGAAGGAAGGTGCGCCGGGCCGTGCGGTCATGCAGTCCTACATGGACACCATGCGTGCGGCGAACCAGCCGATCCTGCGTCAGTGGGACCGCGAGCTCGGTTCCTGATCCACGAACTGACCTGATCCAGTCATGTCAGAAATGACCCAGGGGGCGTCGTCAGCCGACGGCGCCCCCCAGGACATCCTCGATCGCGTGCTGACCGTGATGAACACCATCGGGTCGGCATGGATTTTCGTCCTGATGGTCATGATCGATACCGACGCCTTCAGCCGGACGCTGTTCACCCATCCGATCCACGGGGTGAACGAGATGGTGGAGATGTCGATCGTCGCGATCGTGTTCATGCAGATCGGCGACGCCACGCGGCGTGGCCGCCTGACCCGTTCGGACGGTTTCTACGGCCTTGTGCTGAACCGCCGGCCCCGCATCGGGCATGGCATGGGATTCGTCTTCGATCTGCTCGGCGTCGTGTTTCTCGTGATCGTCCTCTACGGCGCGATCCCGGAGCTCTACGATTCCTGGCGGTTCAACTATTTCGTCGGTGAAGAGGGTCTCTTCACGGTGGCCGAATGGCCGATCAAGCTGATCATCGTGCTCGGCTGTACCGTCACGATGCTGCAGTTCGTCAAGTTTTCGATTCGGCACCTGATACCGGTGTTGCGCGGCGTGCGTTAAGGCGCGGCAGGGGGACTTTCGGAAGATGAGTGGGATCGAAGTCGGAATCGCGTCGGTCGTTCTGATCGTGACGCTGATCTATCTGGGCCTCTACATTCCGGTTGCGCTCGGACTGGTGTCGTTCCTGGGCGTCTGGATCATCCGCGACAATCCGATCATCGCTGTCGCGCTGCTGTCGGAATCCATCGCCGATACGGTGTCCGAGCTCGTGTTCGCGTCTGTGCCCCTGTTCGCCCTCATGGGACTGATCGTGAGCAAGGCCGGGCTCGGGCGAGATGTGTACGAGTTTGCGAATTTCATCTTTTATCGAATCCGCGGTGGACTGGGCATCGCAACGGTTGCTGCGAACGCGATCTTTGCGTCGATCACCGGTTCGTCGATCGCGTCCGCTTCGGTCTTTACCCGCGTTGCGATCCCCGAGATGCGCCGGTTTGGCTACAAGCCCCGCTTCACCGTCGGCGTGGTCGCGGGGTCGTCCGTTCTCGGGATGCTGATCCCACCGAGCGCGATGCTCATCATTTACGCCATCGTC
The DNA here is from genome assembly GCA_038133965.1 of Rhodospirillaceae bacterium. Lineage (GTDB taxonomy): Bacteria > Pseudomonadota > Alphaproteobacteria > UBA6615 > UBA6615 > JAYPUG01. The sequence goes on from JAYPUG010000135.1 coordinate 5,488, forward strand.
ACCGAGCAGTCGGTCGGGCGCATGTTCATCGCGGGCATCATTCCCGGCATCCTGCTTGCCTTTGCGTTCGGCGTCCTCATTCTCATTCTCGCCTACACCTTCCCGCGGTTCGTCGGCGGGCAGCAGTCGGCGGATATCGCGGCGGAAGATTGGGCGAATCAGACCTGGTGGGACCTGATCAGGAAGATCGTGCCGGTCGCTGTCCTGGTTCTGGTCGTGCTTGGCGGCATCTACGGCGGCGTGTTCACGCCGACGGAGGCCGGTGCGGCAGGCTCGCTGGCCGCGCTGGTGATCGCCGTCCTGCGGCGGAATTTCACCCTGCGTGATTTGTGGGAGGTCCTGGTCGAGAATGGATACATCACGGAGACCATCCTGTTCCTGATCATCACTGCGTCGATGTACAGCCGCATGCTGGGCGTCGCCGCGCTCCCCACGGTTTTCGGTGAATGGCTGTCGAGCCTCGGGCTGACCCTGAACCAGTTGATGATCATCTACGTGGTCCTGATGGTACTTCTCGGAACGATCATCGAGACGGCCTCGATCATCCTGATCGTGGTGCCGCTGTTCCTCGTCGTGCTCGACAGTTTCGGGGTCGATCTGGTCTGGTTCGGCATCGTCACGGTCG
>JAYPUG010000136.1:0-1204 GCA_038133965.1 Rhodospirillaceae bacterium
GATACACGGCAGGTTGTTCTGCCGCGCGATCTCCTGTGCCCGCAGGTGCTTCTTCACCGTAACCGGGTAGTAGGTACCGCCCTTCACGGTGGCATCGTTGACGACGAGCACGCATTCGCGGCCCGAGACGCGGCCGATGCCGGTCAGGATGCCGCCGGCCGGAATCGTGTCGTCGTACATTTCCCAACCGGCGAACTGCGAGAACTCGAGGAACGGCGCGCCCTCGTCCAGCAGCCCGTCGATGCGTTCCCGCGGCAGCATTTTGCCCCTAGAGACGTGCCGCTCGCGTGCGCGTTCGCCGCCACCCTGCTCGATCTGGCCAACCTTCGCCCGCATGTCGTCCACCACGGCCTGCATCGCGGCAACATTCTCGGTGAAGAGATCGGAGTTCGGATCGATGCTCGACTTCAGGACCGTCATGGCGAACGCCCTTCGCTTTGTTCGTCGCGCGCCTCCGCGTGACGCACATGGTTCATGGTACAACCCGGCTCATGGCGATTCTTCCCGGCAAAACCGAGATCGAGGCTGCGGCCGCACTGGTGCACGCCGCCATGCCGCCGACCCCCCAGTATGCCTGGCCGCTGCTGGCCGAGGCGCTGGGGGCGACCGTCTGGGTCAAGCACGAGAACCACACCCCGATCGGCGCCTTCAAGGTGCGCGGCGGTCTGGTCTATATGGCAGGGCTTCGCGCGTCGCGCCCCGAAGTGAACGGGGTCATCACCGCCACGCGGGGCAACCACGGCCAGTCGATTGCCTTTGCCGCCCGCGCCAACGGAATGAAGGCGGTGATCGTCGTGCCTGAAGGCAACTCGTCCGAGAAGAATGCCGCAATGCGCGCGCTCGGTGCAGAACTCGTCGTGCACGGGCACGATTTCCAGGCCGCGCTCGAACACACCGTTGGTCTGGCGGCCGATCGGGGCCTCGAGATGGTGCCGTCCTATGCCATGGACCTGGTGCAGGGGGGCGCCACCTACGGCATGGAGTTTCTCACCGCAGCGCCGGCGCTCGACACCCTCTATGTCCCCATAGGTCTGGGATCGGGCATCTCGGGCTGCATCGCGGCGCGCGAGGCGCTGGGGCTCACGACCGAGATCGTCGGCGTTGTCGCCGCGAACGCGCCGGCCTACGCGCTGTCCTTTGCGAAGGGCGAACCGGTCTCGACCAACAGCGCCGACACCTTCGCCGACGGGCTGGCGTGCCGCGT
>JAYPUG010000136.1:1214-3668 GCA_038133965.1 Rhodospirillaceae bacterium
GCCCATCATCTGTGCGCATGCGGCCCGGGTGATCACCGTGACCGAAGATGAAATCCGCGACGCCATGCGGCTTTATTACCGGGCCACACACAATCTCGCCGAGGGCGCGGGCGCGGCGGCGCTGGCCGGCCTGATGAAGGAGCGGTCCGAGATGTCGGGCAGGACAGTCGGGGTCGTCCTTTCGGGTGGCAACATCGACCGCGCGCTCTACGCCAACATCATCTCCGGGGCGCCCGACGGCTGACCGGACGGGAAGCGTCTTTCGCGCTATCATCTTCCCGTGACCGCGGCGCAAGGCGCCCAACGGGAGGAACCTGCCATGAACGATCGAAGTGCAACGGTTCAAGGCGACTGCGCCACGCAGTTTGCCGCAGTCCGCGACGCGTTCGTCAGGAACTTCACCGAGCGCGACGAGATTGGCGGCGCCGTCTGCGTCTATCACGGCGGAGAGAAGGTCGTCGATCTGTGGGGTGGCCACACGGACAGCGACCGCACAAAGGAGTGGCAGGAAGACACCATCACCATGGTGTACTCGCTCGCCAAGTCGCTGGTGGCGCTGTCGGTCCACATGCTGGCCGACCGTGGCCGGATCGACCTGGAGGCGCCGGTCGCCGAATACTGGCCCGAGTTCCTGAAAGGCGGTGAGGAGAAGCGCAACATCCTGGTCCGTCATATCCTGTCCCATTGGTGCGGGCTGACCTGGAATGTCCATGGCAAGGAAGGCGACCTCTACGATTATGAGGCGATGATCCGCGCGCTCGAGCTTCAGGACCCCGGCTGGGCACCGGAAACCCTGGGCGGCTACAACACCGTCAACTACGGTTTCCTCAACGGCGAGGTGGTGCGTCGCGTCACCGGCGCGATGGCACAGGAATTCCTGCGCACGCAAGTCTACGAGCCGCTCGGCGGCGTCGATTTCCACATCGGCATGCCGGAAGAGGAGGTCGCGCGCTGCGCCAACGTCAACCCGCCGCCCGCCGTGAACGAACAGGTGGCCAAGGGCACCAGCGCCAACTCGTCGGCGGCGAAGGCGTGGACGGTGGTACCGAAGCCCTATACGCCCGACGTCATCAATTCGAAGAAGTTCCGCATGGCGCCGATCATGTCCTTCGGCGGTCACGGGGACGCCCGCGGCATCGCACGCATCTTCGCGGCACTTGCCAATGGCGGCGAACTGGACGGCGTGCGGCTTTTGTCGCGCGAAGCCCTGATGCGGGCCCAGACCCAGCAATGGGAAGAGGAAGCCGACGGCACCTACGAACGGCCGTTCCGCATGGCGATGGGCTTCTTCAAGAACAAGCCCGGCTGGGTGCCCATGGGCCCCAACCCGGAGGCCTTCGGCCACCACGGCCTGGGCGGCCCCATCGTCTTTGCCGACATGGAGCGCAACCTGTCGTTCTGCACGGTCAACAACTACCAGTGCGCCGGCGCGTCCGTCGGGGACCGGACGGAAGCCCTGATCGACGCAACCTTCGGCTGCGTTTGACCTGTCCTGACCGGAAGGGCACGAAGCCACGGGGTCTCTACCAGCCGCCGGTCTCGAGCCACTTCTCGACCATGTCGAGACGATCGACGCCCCAGAACCCTTCGCCATCGACCACGATGAACGGCGAGCCGAAGATGTTGCGCGCAATCGCGTCGTCGGTTTCTTCCTTGAGTTTCGCCTTCACGGCCGGGTCCTGGATGCCCGCCGCGACGGCGTCGCTGTCGAACCCGGCCTCACCCGCAATCCCGGCAACCGCGTCGGGACTGGAGATATCGCGCCCGTCACGCAGAACCGCGTTATACAGGGCCATCGCCATCTTCGCTGCGTCGGCCGGGTCGCTGGCCTTGGCCCAATAGACCGCCCGGGATGCAGCCGTCGGCGAGAAGGGGTGCTTGGCGGGCGGGTTGTATTCGACCCCGTGGAAACGGGCCGAACGGGCAAAGTCGTGCTTGGCGTAGTCGCCTTTCATCGGCACCTGCGGCAACGGCTTCGCGCCCGTGACCTCGAACACCGCACCCAACAGGAACGGCTTCCAGTCGGCCGTGCGGCCGTACTTCGCCGCCAGATCGTCGATCAGGTGCGCGGCGATGTAGCCGTAGGGACTGTTGAAGTCGAACCAGAACTCGACCGGGGCGTTGCTCATCTCACACTCCTCGCACTTCGTTGCGTATTACCTGCCGATCTCACGCAGAGACCGGATCGCCCGACACCAGTTCCCGAATTTCCACATCCTCGGTACCGAGAGCACATAGCCGTCCCCCCTGCAGGTCGGCCCACCAGCCGTGCAGATCGAGCTGCCCCGCTCCGACCTTTTCTGCGATCCATGGGAACGTCATCAGGTTCCGCAATGATATCCGGATGCCGCCCTGCTCCACTTCCGGCTGGTCGGGCACCGTGCCGTCGCTGCCGCAAGGGCAGGCTTCCTCGGCAATGGTCATCCAGGGAGAGATAAACACCCTGTCCAGGTG
>JAYPUG010000136.1:3678-6072 GCA_038133965.1 Rhodospirillaceae bacterium
CCATTACATTTTATTTAAATCCTATTTTATTAAGCAAGTCCAGGCAATTATTAAGATTAAATGGCAATGCCACCACAGCCCGAATGGCCAAGGACGATGATGTGTTGCACGCCGAGATCGCGCACGGCGAACTCGAGCGCCGCACTGGTGCCGTGCAGCCCGTCGTCGGGGCCATATGGCGGCACGAGGTTGGCGACGTTGCGCACAATGAACAGTTCGCCCGGCTCGGTTCCCAGCAAGAGAGCGGGGTCGAGCCGCGAATCCGAACACGCGATCATCATCACCGCAGGCGATTGTCCAACCGTGACGAGTTCCCGCATCAACTCGGGCCGTGCCTCGTAGTGCCGGGCGCGGAAGGCACGAAACCCGGCGATCAGCCGGTCAATAGGATCTACCAAGGTACGCTCCTTCCTCTGTAATCCAGGAACTTCACGACAATGCGCGTGGACAGTTCCGTTGCCGGTCCGCAACGGCCGGCAAAACCATTGGGTACCGAGGCCGACACCGCACCCCGGCGCACGCCATGCACCGCGGATGCATCCGTGCCAGCGTCACCACGCATGTTCGGTCCCCTTCCACGTCAGGAACTTGCCGCTGTCCGATGGCCGAAGGTCGGCAATCACGCCGCGCATTCCCGAAACACTTTCATGCACACTGACGGGCGCGCCCGAGCCGCCCATATCCGTTGCGACCCAGCCGGGATGGAATACCGCAGACGTAATGTCCTGCGACCGCCATTCGGGCTCGACCTCGCGAAAGCGATCGTTCAGCGTGCATTTGGATGCGCTGTAATCCGCTTTCGGTGTGTCGCCGCCGTTCCGCGCGCCCATCTGGCTCGACATGATCGCGATCTTCCTGTCCGCACCCCGCGCGACGGCCGGCAGCAGCGCACCCACCACGTCGAACGGCGCATGGGCATTGATCGCCATCATCACGTCACGGTCGGTCCCGCGCCCCACGCCCGCATTGTGAATCAGCACATCGAGGCCACGCCCCTCGAACGCGGCCGCAAGCGCGGCGATCTGTTCGCTGTCGCGCACGTCCAGCCCATGGATCGTCACGTCGCCTGCAACATCCCCCAGTTCGCCCGGACGCTCCGGCGTTCGGGTGGTGGCGTGCACTTCCCAGCCGTCGGCCGCATAGGCCTCGACAAACCCGAGGCCTATGCCCCGGCTCGCACCAACAATCAAGACGGATGGCATGGGCCCCTCACTCCACGACTGTACCGCGCGGCCTGCGCGCGGTCGCTTCGATCTCGATGCGGATACGGGGATCGATCAACTGTGCGACCACCGCGGTGGCCGCAGGCGGCGTCGGCCCCAGATACTGCTTGAAGACAGGAGCAAGCACCTCGAAGTCCGCAGCGTCCGTCAGGTAGTAGCGGACACGGACCAGATCGGAGAACGAGCATCGCGCCGCCGCCAGCGTGCGCGCGACGTTGGCGAACGCCTGATGGGCCTGTTCCGCCACATCGTCCGAGATCGACATGCTCTCGTAATCGAAGCCTGTCGTTCCCGCGACGTGCACGTAATCCTCATCGACGACCGCCCGGGAATATCCGGCGGCCTTCTCGAACGCGGAATTGGTGGAAATGCGGCGCATGCTTGGCTCCAGCGCAAAAAGACCCTTATCGGATCACGCGCTTTCCTCGAAAAGTTCGCGCCCGATCAGCATGCGGCGGATCTCGCTGGTACCCGCGCCGATCTCGTAAAGCTTGGCATCGCGCAGCAGGCGGCCCGTCGGGTACTCGTTGATGTAACCGTTGCCGCCCAGCGTCTGGATCGCCTCGAGCGCCATCCAGGTGGCCTTCTCGGCGGCATACAGGATCGCGCCGGCGGCATCCTTGCGCGTGGTCTCGCCGCGATCGCAGGCCTGCGCAACGGCATAAACGTAGGCCTTGCAGGCGTTCATCGTGACGTACATGTCGGCGAGCTTGCCCTGCATGAGCTGGAAGGTGCCGATGGGCTGGCCAAACTGCTCGCGCTCGTGGACGTAGGGGACGACGATATCCATGCAGGCCTGCATGATGCCCAGCGGGCCGGCGGCCAGCACTGCGCGCTCGTAGTCGAGGCCCGACATCAGCACGTTCACGCCCCTGCCGACCTCGCCGAGCACGTTCTCCTCGGGTACCTCGCAGTCCTCGAACACCAGTTCGCAGGTGTCCGACCCGCGCATGCCCAGCTTGTCGAGCTTCTGGGCCTGGCTGAAGCCCTTGAAGCCCTTCTCGACGATGAAGGCGGTCATCCCGCGTGGTCCGCCATCCGGGTCGGTCTTGGCGTAGATCACGAAGGTCTCGGAGACGGGACCGTTGGTGATCCACATCTTGGTGCCGTTGAGGATGTAGCGATCGCCCTTCTTCTCGGCCCGCGTGCGCATCGAGACCACGTCAGAGCC
>JAYPUG010000137.1:0-6070 GCA_038133965.1 Rhodospirillaceae bacterium
CCATCGTTCCGCAGCGCAGCAGCAGCCTTCCGGGACGGCACTCTGACACCGCGCGCCTACCTGGATGCGCTGATCGAACGGATAGAGGAGACAGAGGGCGAAGTGCATGCCTTCGTCACCCTCGACCTCGAAAGTGCCCGATCTGCGGCCGATGCGTCCAGCGCACGATACGCGGCGGGACGACCGGCCTCTCCCGTCGATGGCCTGCCCATCGGTCTCAAGGACATCATCCAGACACGCGCCTTGCCGACCCAGAGCGGCAGCCCGATATTCGAGGGCTGGATGGCCGAACGCGACGCACCGGTCGCGGCCGCGCTCGCGCGGGGTAGGGCCGTCATCGTCGGCAAGACGGCGACGACGGAGTTCGCCTACGGCGCCATCACGCCGACCCGGAACCCCTATGACCTGGAGCGCACGCCCGGCACATCTTCAAGCGGTTCCGCGGCGGCCGTGGGGGCCGGCATGCTGCCTGCAGCGATCGGCACGCAGCTGATGTCCTCGGTCATGCGACCGGCGAGCTATTGCGGCCATATCGGCGTCAAACCCACCTATGGCGCCATCCGGCAGGATGCGATCCATCCCTTCTCGCCCTCGGGCGAACATGTGGGCGTGCATGCCCATGCGCTCGACGACGCATGGACGCTCCTGAGATTTCTTTCGCACGAGGCCGGGCCGATCCCCGGCGAACGCGGCATCGAAGGCCCCGAGACGCCGCCCGAACCCGTGCTTCCCAGACGCCTGATGCGCATGTACACGCCGGGATGGGAGCTGGCGGAAGCTGGCGTCCGCACCGCGTTCGAGAACGCCGTCGCGATGCTCAAAGACGCAGGGGTCGAGATCGTCGAACCCGACAGCAACCTGGCGCTGTCCGCTCTGGAAACAGACTTCGCGCGCGCCGACTGGTGCATCGCCGAGATCGCGGCGTTTGAAATGCGCTGGCCGTTCTTCGAGTACGAAGCCGCCGGCGGCGCCTTCCACGACCGAATCTCGAACCTGCTCGCGCGGGCGCACGAGGTCACCCTCGAGGACTACCATGCCGCCCTCGACTGGAAGCACGCCGCGCGTCGCCGCTACCTAGAAACGGCGGGAACGATCGACGGCATGATCGGATTGACGGCACCGGAGACCGCGCCCGTGGGGCTCGAGAATATCGGCCATCCCGTCAACTGTTCGCCGGCCTCGTGCATCGGTGCACCGGCCATATCCCTGCCGCTCATGCAGGCCGATGGCCTGCCGTTGGGCCTGCAGATCGTGGGCTTCCACAACCGGGACGCCGATATGTTCGGATACGCTGCCGGAATCGACGGAGTCCTGGGTACATGAGCGGAGCCGGCGGGCGCGTGTGCATCGTCGGAGCGGGCGCGATCGGCGGCATCCTTGCCGCAAACCTCGCGCGCGCGGGCAACAACGTCTCTGTCATCGCACGCGGCGCGCACCTCGATGCCATTCGCAGCAGCGGCCTGCGGCTGGTGACAGACAGTGACGATTTCACCGTTTCTCTTGCCGCGTCTGACGATCCGGCCGCTCTCGGGCCCCAGGACATCGTAATCCTGGCAGTGAAGGCGCCGGCCCTGCCCGGCCTGGCGCCGCACCTGGCTCCACTGTTCCATCCCGACACCTCTGTCGTGACGGCAATGAACGGCATCCCGTGGTGGTTCTGCGATGCCATGACGGGCCCGTTGGCGGGACGCAGGCTCGAGAGTGTCGATCCGGGCGGCATCCTTTCCAGGTTCCTGAACACCGGTTCGGTACTCGGCTGCGTGGTGCATGCCGGCGCTTCCGTGCCGGAACCGGGCGTGGTCCACCATGCAGCCGGCAACCTGTTCATCGTCGGCGATGCACGACGGCAGGCGACGGACGAAGCCCGTCTTGTCGCAAACACCCTTGCCGACGCAGGCCTCGACGGCCGCGCCACCGACGACATCCACACCGAGATCTGGCTCAAGCTGATCGGGAATATGGGCATGGGGCCGATCTGCGCGCTGACCGGCGATACACTCTCGGGCCTTGCCGGAGACGCCGGGACCCGCGCGATCGCCGCCGCCATGATGGAGGAGGCGATGGCGGCGGGAGACGCCCTGCGCCTGCCGCTCGAGATGGGTGTGGAGGCGCGGATCGACCTGGGCGCGGAACTGGGCGCGTTCAAACCCTCGATCCTGCAGGACCTCGAACGGGAACGACCGCTCGAGATCGATGCCATGGTCAGCGTGGTCGCGGAGATGGGCGCGATCGCCGGTATCCCGACACCATGCATCGACACGATCCTCGCACTTCTGCGCGGCCGCGCGCGCTTCGCCGGCCTCTACTGAGAGCCCGATGGTTATTCGCCGAACCTCGCTGGCCGTCCTGTTCGCGATGATGTTCGCGAGCCAGCTCGCACTCACGATTTTCCTTCCGGCCGCACCCGACATCTCCCAGGACCTGGGAACCCCGCTCAACACCGTCCAGCTCATCATCCCGGCCTACCTGATCGCCTTCGCGATCATGCAACTGGTCGCGGGACCGCTTTCCGACGCCTTCGGCCGCCGGCCGGTCATCCTGGGCGGCGTGGCGCTGTTCATGCTCGCAAGCATCGCCTGCGCGCTTGCCGGCGACATCACGCAATTGCTGATCGGGCGCTTCTTCCAGGCCGCAGGCGCATGCACCTCGATCGTCGTCGGCCGGGCGATCATCCGCGACACCAACGATGGCAAGTCGGCGGCGAAGGCCATGTCCTACCTGGCCATCTCGCTCGGCGTGGGGCCGGCCATTGCACCGTTCTTCGGCGGACTTCTGGTCGAAGCCTTCGACTGGCGCGCGACATTCATCGCGACAGCCGTGATGAGCGGCCTGTCGCTTGTCTTCGCCATCCCCGTCCTGCGCGAGACCCTGCCACCGGAAGATCGCGACCCTCCGAACATCGCGCGCCTGGCCGTCGGTTACGCGCGCCTCGTCCGCATGCCCACATTCATGGGCTACAGCCTCGCGGTCTCCATGCAGAGCGGCATCTTCCAGGTGTTCATGACGGCCTCGCCCATCGTGCTGATAAGCGTCATGGGCCTGCCCCCGCGCATCTACGGCATGTACCTGATGATCGTGCCGGTCGCATTCATGCTTGGCAGTTTCGCATCCGGCCAACTCGTCAGCCGCATGGAGTCAAACACGCTGGTGCGGATCGGCGGCCTGTTCAGCGTGACGGGTGGCCTCATGCAGGTCGCTTTCGCGGTCACCGGCATCGCAAACCCGGCCCTGGTCGTCGCCGCCGTGCTGGTTTCGAACTTCGGCACCGGCCTCGTCTTTGCGACCTGCTATTCGCAGGCTCTCAACCAGGTGCCGCCGTCCTTCGCGGGCTCGGCCTCGGCGCTCGGCGGTTTCCTGCACATGGGCTGGGGCTTTCTGCTGGCCCTGACGGTGGCAAACCTGCCCCACCCGGACTCGCTGAACATGGGCCTTGTACAGTCGGCAACGACAATTGCCAGCGTGCTGCTGTTCCTGACCCTGGTGGTCTGGCGCGGGCGCCGCGTGCGGCCCTGAATACCGCAGCCGGCGGTCAGACCTGCGGCGTCAGTCCCGCCGCCTCGATCCCCGCGACGGCGCAGGCTTCGTCGTTGTCCGACGAATCGCCTGTAACGCCAACCGCACCGGCGACCTCGCCGTCGGCATCGCGGATCAGGACGCCGCCCGCAACCGGAATCAGCCGTCCGGCCGCGGTGGAGGCCAGCGCCACGCCGAAATGCTCGCGCGTCAGAATATCGGCCTCATTGGCGCGCGACGAACGCCCGATGGCCAACCCGCCCCAGGCCTTGCCGAAGGCGATTTCGAAGCGAAGGATGCCGCTCTTGTCCTCGCGCTGGGCGGAAACCAGATGCCCGCCATCGTCCAGAACGACGATGGTCAGGGGGCCGATGCCCATCTCCCGCCCCTTGACCTGGCCGGCCGCAATGATCGTGTTCGCCTGCTCGAGCGTTACTTTCGCCATGTCTCTCCCCCAACGGAAATGCGTGATTCGTTCGCGGGAAAGATTAAACGCGCACCCGCCCCAAGGCCAGCTTGCGCGGACTATTCGGCGGCAGAAGCGGCCGCTTTCTGATGGCTGTACGCCGCGGCCAGATACTCCGCGAAGAAATCGCCATAACGAAACGGCTCGTAGCGCGGCGGATTGTCGGGGGAGCAACAGCTCTCCACCGGCGCAATGACGTCGTCGAGATCGGGGTTGAAGAAGAAGGCCAGGGAATAGCGATCGGCCGTGGTCGCCGCCGTCACCCTGTGGGGCGACGCCTTGAAGCGGTCGTTCGACCACCGCTTGAGCATGTTGCCCGAGTTTACGATGACACCGTTCGGCATCGGCGGGTGATCCACCCACTCCCCGTCCGGGGTCTTGATCTGCAGGCCCGGTTCGTTGCTCTGCGGCAGCATGGTGATGAAACCGGCATCGGTATGCGAGGCCGAACCGAACTGGTCATCGCGCAGCTCACCCATTGCGGGGTACTTCACCATGCGCACGACCGGCGTCGGATCCCTGAAATAGCCGTCGAAGAAATCGGCCGGCATTTCCAGGGCGCGGGCGATCACCGGCAGCATGCGATAGCCCATTTCCGTCATCATCGTGTGGAAGGCGACCTGCGATGCGCGTACATCCGGTGCTGCGGCTTCGTCGGGCCACTGGTTCAGGCCCCGGAACCGCTCGCCGGAGAGCACCTTCGGATCATCGGGCGCACGCTCCTGGTGATAGGTCAGGTTCTCCATCGCATTGGTCTTCAGCCCCGTGGTGCCATCGACGGAATGGCCCTTGTTTAGGGACGTCCCCATGGGGACGTAGCCGAGCTGGTGCGCATTCACGCGAATCTTTTCTTTTTCGGCGCGGGGCAGGTCGTGAAATTGCCGGGAGCCTGCAAACGCGCGTTCGATCACTCCCTGGTCGAGTCCGTGGTTCACCCACATCTTGAACCCCACGCGTTCGAAGGCATCACGGAACGCCGCCGCTAGCGCTTCCCGGGCCCCTTCCCTGCCCGCCAGATAGTCTCCCACGTCGATGATCGGGAACTCGTCCCCGCTCACAATGCGAAATGGCCGCTCGGTCGTCATCGTCTCACTCCTGTTGCGGGCCGGTGAAATCCGCGCCGTCGTGCAAACCTCTCCAATCGGGAAAAGACGGACAACCTCGAAGAAGCCCCGCGTCTCACCCGCTAAGATGGGCGTCTGCCGCAGAGCTCATACTGCGGGCAAACCGTGGAACATGCGGCCCCAGGCGGCATGCGCTGCCGGTTCCAATCGTGAAAGGAAGGGTTACATGCCCCAGACTGTCGGAATTGTCGGCCTCGGCGCCATGGGTTCGGCCATGGCGATCATGCTGATCCGGGCGGGTTACCGGGTCGCCGGCTACGACCCCCGCGAAGCGGCCCTCGACGAACTTGAGGCCAACGGTGGTGTGCGCGCCGCCAGCCCGCGCGCCGTCGCGGAGGCCGCGGACGTTGTGTTGCTCTCGCTGCCCTCGATCGAGGCCTTCCGGGATGTCATGCGCGGACAGGGCAGCGTGCCGTCCGCCGCCAAGACGGGGCTGGTCGTGATCGACACCTGCACCCTGCCGATCCCCGTCAAGGAGGAGGCCGCACGGATCGCCGCGGACGCCGGCATGACGCTGCTCGACGGCACGGTGAGCGGCAATCGCGACATGATCCTCGCCGGGACCCTGACGGCCTACATGAGCGGGGACCGCGCCGCCTACGACGCGTGGGCGAACATGCTGTCGGCCTTTACCCGAAAGCATAGTCATGTCGGTGCGTTCGGGAACGCGAGCCGTATCAAGTTCGTCATCAATCATCTCGTGTGCGTGCTCACCTGCGCCAATGCCGAAGCCATGGGCCTGGCGCTGAAGGCCGGCCTCGCGGCCGAAGACGTGTACGAGCTGGTCAAGGACAGCGCGGCAAACTCGACCCTGTGGGAAATCCGGGGCGCGATGATGGTCAACGAGGACTACACCTCCTCGCGCGGCAACTTTGGGATGGCGTCCAAGGACGGCCCGGTGATCGGGGCCTTCGCACAGGAGATGCACTACCCCGCGCCTTTGTTCCAAGCGGCGTTGCAGATGCAC
>JAYPUG010000138.1:0-6052 GCA_038133965.1 Rhodospirillaceae bacterium
GTCGATACCTCGGCAATCAACGGTGGCGGGTATGTACCGGTTTCGGCCCAGATCAGCCGTGAGGCCCAGGTGGCGACGATCCAGTTCGCGCACAGCTCGGCAAGCCTCGATGCACGTGACCGCCAGGTCATCGCCCAGGTCGCTTCGGCGCAGCGTGCGGGGGGCGAAGGTGTGTTGGTCGTCGGACACGCAAGCAGCCGCACCCGGCAATTGTCGAAGGCGCGTCATGAAGTCGCCAACTTCGACGTGTCATTTGCGCGCGCGAACGTTGTTGCGCAGGAACTGATTCGGGCTGGTGTACCCGCCGACCGGGTGACGGTCGAGGCGGTCGCCGACGGACAACCGATCTATTCCGAGGCGATGCCCAACGGTGAGGCGGGCAACCGCCGGGCCGAGATTTTCTTCCTGCGTTAACCCGCAATTGGGCCTCGCGCGCCCGCCCGCGGAAATGTAAAAGGGCGCGCAACACCGGCGCGCACCGAACCGGTGCGCATCAACATCCATCGGTCAGGGACCATGCAGACGGACTTCCACCGCATTCGACGGTTGCCACCCTACGTATTCGCCGAAGTGAACGCGATGAAGGCGGCGGCACGCGCGGCAGGGGCCGACATCATCGACTTCGGCATGGGCAACCCCGACCTGCCGACGCCGCAACATATCGTCGACAAGCTGGTCGAGACCGTGCGCGACCCACGCACCCACCGCTATTCGAATTCCCGCGGGATTCCCGGGCTGCGAAAGGCCCTGTCGGCCTACTACGAACGGCGGTTCGGCGTGTCGATCGATCCCGAACGCGAGGCGATCGTCACCATTGGCTCGAAAGAAGGTCTCGCGAACCTGGCCCAGGCGATTACGGGACCGGGCGACCTGATCCTCGTGCCCAACCCGTCCTACCCGATCCACCAGTTCGGCTTCATCATCGCAGACGGCACGGTGCGCTACTTGCCGGTGAATCCCGATGGCGAGTTCCTGGATGCGCTGGAGCGCGCGGTCCTGCATTCCCAGCCGAAACCGGTTGCGCTGGTGCTCTGCTATCCGTCGAACCCGACGGCGCTGACGGCCGATCTCGATTTCTATGCCCGCGTCGTCGAGTTCTGCCGCGAGCACGACATCATCCTGCTGTCGGACCTCGCCTATTCGGAAATCTACTTCGACGACAATCCGCCGCCGTCCGTCCTCCAGATTCCCGGCGCGAAGGACGTGACGGTCGAGTTCACCTCGCTGTCCAAGACCTATTCGATGCCCGGCTGGCGGATCGGTTTCGCTGCGGGCAATCCGGAACTGATCGCGGCTCTCGCGCGGTTCAAAAGCTATCTCGACTACGGCGCCTTCACGCCGATCCAGGTGGCTGCCGCGGCGGCCCTGAACGGACCGCAGGACTGTGTTGAGGAGACGCGGGCCATTTATCGCGAGCGACGCGACGTGCTGGTCGAAGGGCTGGTGCGCGCGGGCTGGGATGTGCCGGTTCCGACAGCGAGCATGTACATCTGGGCGCCGATCCCCGAACCCTTCGCGGCGCTGGGTTCGGTTGCCTTTTCGAAGCTGCTTCTCAAGCACGCACACGTTGCCGTTTCGCCCGGCCTCGGCTTCGGAGAGAACGGAGACACGCATGTGCGCATCGCGCTGGTTGAAAACACCCAGCGCATCCGCCAGGCCGTCCGCAATATCCGCCAGATGTTCGCTGAACCCGACCGCATACTTGCCGATGCGGGCGACGCGGCGGGCATGTCGATCGCGGCCAAGTAGGCGGGCAGCACTATGGGGGACGTCCTGAAGGTCGCGATTGCGGGTCTCGGAACCGTCGGCGTCGGTACGGTTCGCGTGTTGGATGCGCATCGTGACCAGATCGCGCGGCGCAGCGGCCGCGCCGTCGAGATCACGGCGGTATCGGCGCGCACCCGCGGCAAGGACCGCGGCGTTTCGCTGGATGGCTACGCCTGGTTCGACGATCCGGTCGCGATGGCGCGTGAGGCGGATGCCGATGTCGTGGTCGAACTGATCGGCGGCGAGGACGGGCCTGCGAAGGACGTCTGCGAGGTAGCCGTCGCGGCAGGCCGTCATGTGGTGACGGCCAACAAGGCGCTGCTCGCCATGCATGGCAATGAACTGGCCGCATCGGCAGAGGCGGCCGGGCTTTCGCTCAACTACGAGGCCGCGATCGCCGGCGGCATCCCCATCGTCAAGGCACTGCGCGAAGGGTTGGCCGCCAACGCGGTGACCCACGTTTATGGAATTCTCAACGGGACCTGCAATTACATCCTCACTGAGATGCGCGAGAAGCGCCTGTCCTACGAGACGGTCCTCGCCGACGCGCAGAAGCTGGGTTATGCCGAAGCGGAGCCGAGCGTCGATGTCGATGGCATCGATGCAGCGCACAAGCTTGCGCTGCTCGCGAGCCTGGCCTTCGGCACCAGGGTGAACTTTGCCGGCGTGCACACCGAGGGCATCCGCAACGTCACGCTGCAGGACATCGACTATGCCGAGGAGTTCGGATACCGGATCAAGCTGCTGGGCAGCGCCCGGATGACCGAACACGGGCTCGAGCAGCGAGTCTATCCGAGCATGGTCAGCCGCGATGCAGCGATCGCTCATGTCGAAGGGGCCTACAACGCTGTCGTGGCGCGCGGCGACTTCGTCGATGACACGGTCTATCAGGGCCGCGGTGCGGGCGAGGGGCCGACGGCGTCGGCGGTGGTGGCCGATATCATCGATCTGGCACGCGGCAGCCGCATCCCGACCTTCGGCGCGCCGGCAGGCGAACTGACGGATGCGGCCGCTGCGCCGATGGAGCGCCATCGCGGCGCATTCTATGTGCGTCTCATGGTGAAGGACCGGCCGGGCGTGATTGCCGACATTTCGGCAGCCCTGCGCGACGAGCAGGTGTCCATCGAGTCCATGCTCCAGCGTGCGCGTTCGGAGACGGAGGCGGTTCCCGTGGTCCTCAACACGCATGAATGCGAGGAATCGGCCATTCGCGGCACGCTTTCCCGCATCGAGGCATTGGATTCCGTCGTCGAACCGCCGACAATGATCCGAATCGAATCGCTGGTTTAACGCGCGCCGGACAAACCGGCTGCGAAACGAAATCGACGGGGGGAATAATGGCCAGCCAGTCAGAGGCGGTGATGGACCGCAACATGGCGATCGAGGCGGTGCGCGTGTGCGAGGCGGCCGCGATGGCGGCGTCACGCTGGGTCGGGCGCGGCGACGAGCGCGAGGCGGATGCCGCCGCGGTCGAGGCCATGCGCAAGGCGCTGAACGCCATGAACATCGACGGCACGGTCGTCATCGGCGAGGGCGAGCGCGACGAGGCGCCGATGCTGTTCATCGGCGAGAAGGTCGGCGCGGGCGGGCCCAAGATCGACATTGCGCTCGATCCGCTCGAGGGCACGACGATTACGGCAAAGGCGAACGCGAATGCCATGGCCGTATTGGCGCTGGCGCCCGATGGCGGGTTCCTCAATGCGCCGGACGTGTACATGGAGAAGATCGCCATCGGCGGCGGCTATGCCGACGGGCTGATCGACATCGAGGCGCCACCAACCGACAACCTGGCAAGGCTGGCAAAGGAAAAGGGTGTCCAGGTTTCGGACCTGACCGTCTGTATTCTCGACCGGCCGCGCCACGAGGAACTGATCGCCAATGTGCGCGAGGCGGGTGCGCGGATATTCCTGATCTCGGACGGCGATATCTTCGGCGTCATGGCGACGTCAGACCCCGACAGCCGGATAGACATGTATCTCGGCAGCGGCGGTGCGCCGGAGGGCGTGCTGGCGGCGGCGGCACTTCAGTCGATCGGCGGTCAGATCCAGGGCAAGCTGCTGTTCCGCAACGACGACGAGGTGGGGCGCGCGCGCAAGCTCGGCATCGAGAATCTCGACCGGGTGTATGACCGCGACGACCTGGCCACGGGCGACGTGATCTTCTGTGCGACGGGTGTCACCGACGGCGCGATGCTTCAGGGCGTGCGCCGCACGGCCAACGGCGCCTCGACCCACTCGATTGTCATGCGTTCGGTCACGGGCACCGTGCGCGAGGTGATCACCGAGCACAATTTCTCGCGCAAGACCGGCTGGGACGACTGAGACACGGGATGTCGGCGACATCGGAACCGGTTGCGGCGGGGGCTTCGGAAACGGAGATCGTTGCCGCGAACTCGGTGACGGGGCGCCGCTGGGTTCTGCGTTCGGCCGACGCGCGTGCCGGGCTCGCTTTGTCGCAACGCCTCGGACTGCCGGAGATCGTCGGCCGGGTGATGGCCGCACGGGGAATCGGCCTCGACGTCGCCGAACAATTCCTGGAACCCACGCTGCGCGATGCGTTGCCCGACCCGTCGCGGCTGGCCGGGATGCAGGCCGCCTGCGAGCGCCTCGTGGGCGCGATCGAGGACGGAGAACCCATCGCGATCTTCGGCGACTACGATGTCGATGGCGCGACGTCGTCTGCGCTGCTCGCACGTTTCCTCGCCGCGCTGGGCGTGCCCGCACGGGTCTATATTCCGGACCGGATTGCCGAAGGCTACGGGCCGACGACGCCGGCCATGCTACGCCTCAAGGCCGAGAACATCGCGCTGGTCGTGACAGTCGATTGCGGCACCACGGCGTTCGAACCGCTGGAAGCCGCGGCGGATGCCGGCCTCGACGTGATCGTCGTCGACCACCATGTGGCGGAACCGGCGATGCCGCGCGCGGTCTCCGTAATCAATCCGAACCGGCTGGACGACGACAGCGGGCAGGGCGCGCTCGCCGCCGTCGGCGTCTCGTTCCTGTTTGCCATCGCCGTGAACCGGATGCTGCGCGAGCGCGGCTGGTACGCGAAAGTGGGGCGTGCGGAACCCGACCTGCTGGCGCTGCTCGATCTCGTGGCGCTGGGCACGGTTTGCGACGTGGTGCCTCTCGTCGGCCTCAACCGGGCGCTCGTCACCCAGGGGCTCAAGGTTATGGGCCGACGGCACAATCCGGGCCTCGTCGCGCTGGCCGACGTGGCCCGCGTCGATAGCCGGATCACCGAGTATCACGCAGGCTTCCTGTTCGGGCCGCGGGTGAACGCAGGGGGCCGGGTCGGCGAATCCTCGCTGGGCGCGCGCCTGCTGATGACGCCGGATGCGGGGGAGGCCCTGGAACTCGCGCGACGGCTCGATGGCTGGAACACCGAACGGCGCGAGATCGAGGCGGCCGTCCTTGAAGCCGCAATGGACCAGGCCGAACGGATGGACCTGTCGGACCGCGCCGCGATGGTCGTCGCGGGGGATGGCTGGCACCCGGGGGTCATCGGCATCGTCGCGAGCCGCCTGAAGGACCGGTTCAACCGTCCGGCCTTCGTCATCGGCTTCGACGGGGACGAGGGCAAGGGGTCGGGCCGCTCGGTCGAAGGCGTCGATCTGGGTTCGGCCGTCATCGCCGCGCGGCAGGCCGGGCTGCTGGTGAATGGTGGCGGGCATGCCATGGCCGCGGGCCTGACCATTGCGCGGGACCGGCTCGACGCGTTCGCGGCCTTCCTCGACGAACGTGCCGCAGCGGATGTCGCGCGCAATGCCGTCGTGCCCACGCTGCGCGTGGACGGGGTGATCGCGCTGGCGGGCGCGCAGCCCGACTTCGTCGCCGCGCTGCAGCGGCTGGCGCCGTTCGGGGCCGGCAATTCCGAGCCGCGCTTCGCCATCACCTCGGCCCGCGTCGCCAAGGCCGACGTGGTGGGAAGCGACCATGTGCGTTGCTTCCTGGCGGACGAGAAGGGGGGCCGGCTCAAGGCCATCGCCTTCCGTGCTGCCGGCGAGCCCATCGGCGAAGCATTGCTCAAGAGCGACGGGATGGGCCTGATGATCGCGGGCAAGCTGCGCCCCGACAACTGGCAGGGCCGGGACGATGTGCAGCTCGTGATCGACGACGTGGCATCGGCCGATGCCTGAACAGGCGTTCCGCTCTTGATTTCGCGGCGTGCGGTCGGTATGTCGAGGCCGCCTTTCGAGGCCCGGCGTCCCCATCGTCTAGAGGCCTAGGACACCACCCTTTCAAGGTGGCGACACGGGTTCGAATCCCGTTGGGGACGCCAA
>JAYPUG010000139.1:0-6045 GCA_038133965.1 Rhodospirillaceae bacterium
ATGAAGCTCGACGACAGCATGCCGTGGGCGATAGTGCCCTCGAACATGGTGCGTTCGGCATATTCCTCGTTGAGGTGCATCGGGTTGGTGTCGCCCGAGATACCCGCGAACATGACCAGATCCGCCGGCCCGATGGTGCGGGCATAGGCCGCCGTCATCCCCGGTTCCAGATCCTCGAAGAAATAGCCGCTCAGTTCCTCGATCGGATCGGGCGTGGCGGGCGCCGGCGCCTTGGCAGCGGGTTCGATAACATCAACCGACATCGACAACCTCGATTGTTAATGGTGCATTGCAATGCATGGTGCGCCGCACCATCACGAAACGCAAGAGACGGTCGAAATTAATGTAAGATACTAAAATAAAAGTAAATTTTACTATTGTGGAATTCCAACCCACGACTCGTCAGCTTTGCTTCACCGCAACAATCGCCGACGCGACAGTGCAACGCAGCAAGGTCAAACGGCTCCGGGCCTCGGATCGATCGGCGTTGCGGGTTCGAGGCTCACGATCTCCTCGAACTTCGCGGCGAACGACAGCAGCCGCGCCTCGCTGCGCGGCGGCCCGATGAGCTGAAGCCCCACCGGCAGTCCGCTCTCGGTGAAGCCGCACGGCACCGACATCGCCGGACAGCCCGTCAGGGTGGCGGGGAACGCCATGTAGAGCCAATCGACATAGTTGTCGAAGACATGGCCGCCGATCCCTTCGATGTAGCGGATATCGACATCGAATGGCGGTACCATCGAAACCGGTGCGGCCAGCAGGTCGAACTGTTCGAACCACGCCGCGACACGCTGGGATATGCGGCCGCGTTCGATCTGCGCACGCGCAAGTTCGCCGCCGTTCTGGTTCATGCCCTTCTCGATGTTCCAGATCACCTCGGGCTTGAGCTGGTCACGATACCGGTCGAGCAGAGTGGCGTGGTTCGCGAGATACAGCGAGCCCCGGATCGCCTGGAACGTTTCGCGCGCACCCGAGAAATCAGGCGCGGCCTCCTCGACGATGGCGCCCGCCTCGGCAAACCGTCCGGCCCCCTGTCGGCAGATCGCCGCGACCTCGGGATCGACGGGCCCGATGCCGAAATCCGGTGTGAACCCGATCCGCGCCGGTGTCTCAGGTGCCGCGGCGGCCTCGGAGAACGCTCGAGCGGGCGGATCGAGCGAAAGCGGAAACCGCGGATCGCCGCCCGCCTGCGCATCCAGCATGAGCGCCACGTCACCGACGTTTCGCGCCATGGGCCCGTTGACCGACATGGTCTGGAACGGGTCTTCACCCGGCCCGGCCGCGACCCGGCCCGGGCTCGGCCGCAAGCCCACCACAGAACAGAAACTGGCAGGCGTGCGCAGCGATCCACCCAGATCGGACCCCGTCGCGAGCCAGCTCATGCCCGTCGCCAGGGACACCGCAGCGCCACCCGACGACCCGCCGCACGTTTTCGATGTGTTCCACGGATTGAGCGTCTTGCCAAAGACCTCGTTGAACGTGTTCCCGCCCGCGCCGAACTCGGGCGTGTTCGACTTGCCCAGGACGATCGCGCCGTTGCGTTTCAGCCGGGCGACCATGATGTCGTCCGCGTCCGGCACATGGTCGGCAAAGATCGGCGAACCGTACGTGGTGCGCACGCCCGCAACATCGTTCAGGTCCTTGACCACGAGCGGCAGGCCGGCAAGCCAGCCGGGCCCGGTCTCGTCCGGGGCCTTGAAATTGCGCGCTGCTTCGCGTGCCGCATCGAGGCACAATGTCGGCAACGCATTGACGGTGCCGTCCACCTCCGCGATGCGTTCCGCCGCCGCGTCCACCAGTTCGAGCGGCGAGACATCGCCTTTTTTCAGGCGCGCAACCGCTTCGCGCGCGCTCAGCGAGACGAGTTCCGATGCCGGCATTTACCTCTCCTAAACCCTTGTTCGTGCATCCTAGCAAACGCGTGCGGAATCGGGTTCCGCGCGAACGATCGGGTTTTTATCATGGCGATCCGCTTTCCCAAGGTACCGAAGGTACGCGTGCGCGCCGACGTGTCGGTGCAGGACGGCACGCAGGGGGCGGGGCAGGTGTTCGTCGAGGCCGCGACGCGAATCCAGGATCTCCTGAACGCACCCGAGCCGTTCTTTCCCCTGATCGACGAAGCCGGAACTGTACACCTGATCCACAAGCGCTCCGTCGTCCAGCTCGTCCCGCACGACTGAACCATCCATGCTGACCGACGGCCCCGCCGACGGCTGGGCAACGCTCGTGCTTGCACACGGCGCCGGCGCGCCCATGGACACACCGTTCATGAATACGATCGCGCACGGCCTCGCCCGGGAGGGCATGCGCGTGGTCCGCTTCGAGTTTCCCTACATGTCCCGACGGCGCGAAGACGGCAAGCGGCGTGGTCCCGACCGGATGCCGGTACTCCTGGACACATGGTCCGCGATCCTCGATACGCTCGATGCCCCGCCGGAAAAGCTGTTCATCGGGGGCAAGTCCATGGGAGGGCGGGCCGCGGCAACCTTCGCGGCCGAGCCCGTGAACGTCGGCCGGCTGCGCGGCGTCATCTGCCTGGGCTACCCCTTCCACCCCGCCGGCAAGCCCGAGAAGACACGTCTTGAGCCGCTCGCAGATGCGCGCACGCCCGTCCTCATCGTCCAGGGCGAACGCGACCGGTTGGGCGACCGGTCCGATGTTGCCGGCTACACCCTGCCCGCGCGCATCGAGATCGCCTGGCTCACCGACGGCGATCATTCCTTCGTTCCGCGCAAATCCAGCGGCGAGAGCGAAAGCGCGAACCTTTCCGCGGCGGTCACGCGCATTGCCGCGTTCGCAAATGCGCTTGTTTGACGGACCAGTAACCGCCATATCACCAAAGTCGGAATTTGGTAACGCGTCCTCCCTAGAGTATTAGGTTACCGCTCCGGCCCGCGCCCACACCGATCGAAACCGATGTCTCCGCCGCCCCGCCTCGCCGCTCCCTTCGCTGCCGCGCTGTTCTGCATGCTGGCTGCAGTTCCGGTGCATGCCGGCTTTAGTGAGGCGCTGGAAAGCTACGTGGCCAACAATTTCTCGCGGGCCTTCGTCGAAGCGGAAACCGCGGCCGAACGCGGCAACCCGGCCGCGCAGTGGCTGATGGGGACGATGTATCTGCTGGGCCAGGGGACAGACGAAAACCCCGCAACGGCCCGACAGTGGTTCGCGCGCGCAGCCGCCGAGAACTATCCACCGGCGCAGGCTGTCTTGGGCACCATGTACGAACAAGGTATTGGCGGCGCGCGCGATGTGGACGAGGCGCACCACCTGTATTTGACCGCTGCGGAACAGGGCTATGCCGAAGCGGCATACCTGCTGGGGCGGCAGTTCCTGAACGGCCTGGGCACCCCGAAGGACGACGCACAAGCCATACGCTGGCTGGGCCTTGCCGCTGACGACGGCCATACCGAGGCGCAGTATCTGGGTGCGCGCCTGTTGCTGGAGGCCGGACGTCAACGTGCCGATCGCATGCGCGCGGTCGGCTGGCTCACCGAAGCGGCCGAGCTCGAACACATCGGCGCACAGTTCCTGCTTGGCAACACCCTGCTGTCCGGCGAGGCCGGCCCGGGCAACAGACGCACGGGCGTGGAATGGATCGAAAAGGCGGCACGTGCCGGCCATGGGCCGGCGCAGCTTCGCCTGGGCGACCTCCACAACAACGGCATCGCGGGACTGCGCCGCAACCGACAGGAAGCGTTTGCATGGTGGAGCCGTGCCGCCGAACAGTCGGACGCCGACGCACAGCTGCGGGTCGCGCTCGCCCTTGCGCGCGGACGAGGCACCCGAAGCGATCCGTTCATGGCCTTCGTCTGGGCCTCACTGGCTGCGTTCCAGGGAAACAACGCAGCCTATGAACTGCGCGAGGACATGGCCGCCCGCCTGACGATCGAGCAGATCGAGGCCGCCGAACGCGTCGTCGATTCGCGCCTGCCCATCGACCGCGCGGGCCGAAGCTGAGCCCTGCCCGACCCGCGCGGAGGCTTTGCGCACGCCGCGCACCTGCGATAGCTTGCCCGCCACGTTGAGCACCATTCACCGCATAAGCACGGCCGCACTGCGCCTCCTGCCCGCCGAGACGGCCCACGGCATCGCCTTGCGCGCACTCGAAGCCGGGCTTGGCCCGCGCGGCCGCCGCGACGAACATTCCGCACTCGCGCAAAACCTTTTCGGGGTCCGGTTTGCAAACCCCGTCGCGATCTCGGCCGGTTTTGACAAGAACGCCGTCGCCGTCACCGGCGCGCAATCGCTCGGCACGGGCTTCATCGAGGTCGGCGGTGTGACGCCGCGTCCCCAGCCGGGAAACCCGCGCCCGCGCCTCTTCCGGCTCGCGGACGACCGCGCGGCGATAAACAGGATGGGCTTCAACAACGACGGTGCCGATGCGGTACACGCCCGGATCGCGGACCTGCGTGCGTCGGGACGGCTGGCGTGCCCACTCGGCGTGAACCTGGCCGCAAATTCCGACAGCGCCGACCCCGCCGCCGACTTCGAGCACCTGGTGCGCACCTTCGCGCCCGTCGCCGACTTCCTGACGATCGACGTCTCGTGCCCGAACAGTGCCAACGGGCAGGTGTTCCTCGATCCCGGCGCGCTGGCCGGGTTGATGGACCGGCTGTTGCGCACCCTGGCGGACACCGGTGCGACACCGGCGATGATCGCGAAGCTGGCACCCGACAGCACCGACGAACGGTTGCGCGAACTCCTGGCCGTGCTGGAAGAGGCCGGGATCGATGCCATCACCGTGTGCAATACGACGACGGCACGGCCCGAGAGCCTGCGCAGCGCCAATGCCGGCGAGCGCGGCGGCCTGTCCGGCGCGCCGATTTTCGAGATGGCAAACGAGATGCTGCGCACCGTCTATGGCGAGACCGGCGGGCGCATTCCCCTGATCGGCGTGGGCGGCATCATGTCCGGCGAGGACGCCTGGACGAAGATCCGGGCGGGCGCCTCGCTGGTCCAGCTCTACACCGGCCTCGTCTATGCCGGGCCGGGTCTGATCGCCGAAATCCGGCACACGCTGGCCGGCCGGCTGGCGAAAGAGGGGTTCGCCGGCATCGCCGATGCCGTGGGCAGCGAGCATCGAAGCTGACCGTCCGTCGCAAGGACGAACGCGACAGACCCGACCGACACCTGTGCCGGAACGCCGCGCCGGGAGGTTCCCGTTCGCGTTGACTCGTCCCGGGGCCTTTCATACATTCCGCCGCGAATTTCTGCGGGCCCGGCCCGCACCATTCCCACGTGAACACCCACGTGACATCAGCGGCCCGACGCCGGCAACAAGGCGCGGGAGGAGGCACAACCCATGAGCGATACACCCTGGAAATCAGAAGACTGGTTCACCAGCCCCTGGAACTTCGCCCCCGAGGTGACCAAGGACTGGAAGTTCCCCGACAACATCCGCATCCACGACGTCACCCTGCGTGACGGCGAGCAGCAGGCGGGCCTGGCTTTCAACTTCGACGACAAGATCCGCATCGCCGAGGGCCTGGCGGAAGTCGGCGTCCAGCGCATCGAGGCCGGCATGCCGGTCGTCTCGAAGGACGACGCCCGCGTCGTCCAGGAACTCGCCAAGCGCGACTTCGGCCCGACCGTCTATGCCTTCGCGCGCTGCATGGTCGAGGACGTCAAGCGTGCGGTCGATTCCGGCGTTGGCGGCGTCATCATGGAGGTGCCGGCCAGCCCGCACCTGATCCAGTACGGCTACAAGTGGGAGCTGGAGCGCGCGATCGACCTGTCGATCGAGTCCACCAAGTTCGCCCACGACAACGGCCTCGAGGTCGTCTTCTTCCCGATCGACTTCACCCGTTCGGACCTGAACTGGGTGATCGACCTGATCGACCGTGTCGGCCAGGAGGGTCACATGGACGGCCTGGCGCTGGTCGACACGATGGGTGCCACCTCGATCCATGCCATGCAGTACTTCGTGCGCTCGATGAAGGCGCGCTTCCCCGACATCCCCATGGAAGCCCATTTCCACATGGACTACGGCATGGGCGTGGCGAACACGATCATGGCCCTGTCGGAAGGCGTCGAGGTCATCCAGTC
>JAYPUG010000140.1:0-6041 GCA_038133965.1 Rhodospirillaceae bacterium
CAAGAAGTACGGCGCGGGCCCGCCGCAGCTCGAACTGGCGGAGAATCCGGACATCCTGGCGACCCTCGCCGCGCCGGCGAACACCCGCCCGCGGCTCGTCATCGGCTTCGCGGCGGAGACCGAGAACGTGGTCCGCCACGCCTCCGACAAGCGCACGCGCAAGGGCTGCGACTGGATTCTCGCCAACGACGTGTCGCCGGAAACCGGCACGTTCGGCGGCGCGGACAACACGATCCACCTGGTGACCGAGGACGGGGTCGAGGACTGGCCGCGCATGTCCAAGGCAGATGTCGCGGAACGCCTCGCCGATCGAATCGCCGCGCATCTCGGCACCGGTCTGGAGGCCGCGGAATGAGCGCGGCCGTCGATGTGGCGGTCACCCGGCTGCCCCACGGCGCCGACCTGGACCTGCCCGGCTACGAAACCGACGACGCGGCCGGCATGGACCTGCGCGCCGCAGTCGATGCAGATGTCGCCATCGCGCCGGGGGAACGCGCGCTTGTCCCGACGGGGCTCGCGATCGCCCTACCCCCGGGCTACGAGGCCCAGGTGCGCCCGCGCTCGGGCCTGGCGCTGCGCAACGGCATCTCGCTGGTGAACACGCCCGGCACCATCGACGCGGATTATCGCGGCGAGGTCGGCGTCATCCTGATCAATCACGGCAACGACACCTTCACCGTGACCCGCGGCATGCGGATCGCCCAGATGGTAATCGCACCGGTGACCCGGGCCGCCTGGACGGAAGTCGAGACGCTGCCCGAGACCGTGCGCGGCGCGGGTGGCTTCGGGTCCACCGGCACGGCCGGCAACGCCGGAAAAGGCGAGGCCTGAGCGAATGTTCCGCCTGTCGCGCAAGACGCTGTTCGGCATCGAGGCCGTGCTGGACATCGCCTACCATGCGGGGCCGGGACCCGTTCAGAGCCGCGAGATCACCCGCCGGCAGGGGATCCCCCGGCGCTACCTGGAACAGGTGCTCCAGCACCTGGTCCGGTCGGGCATCCTGACGGGCGTGCGCGGCCCGCGCGGCGGCTATCGGCTCGCGCGCGAACGCCGCAGGATCGCACTGGCCGACATCGTGCGCGTGATCCTCGACATGGAGGCACGCAGCGATCCGGCCGAAGCGGAGGACGGCTCGCCGCTGGGCCTCGAGGTGGTGCGGCCGCTGTGGCGCGAGATATCCGACGACTGCATGGCACGTCTCGAGGAAATAACGATACAGGACCTTTGCAACAGGGCCCGCGAGGCGGGTATTGAAAGCGAAGACAACGAGCGCCTCGACTACACCATCTGAGAAACCGGGGCGGCAAAACTGGAACCGGGACGAGGCCTCATGAGCACCGCCGCCAACACCAACGAAACCCCGAACGCCGAATTCCGCGGCCGCGTCTATGACTCGATCGTCGATACGATCGGTGCGACCCCGCTCGTGCGCGTCGCCCGCTTCGCGCAAGAGATGGGCTGCAAGGCCGACCTGCTGGCGAAGCTCGAATTCTTCAATCCGCTCGCCTCGGTCAAGGACCGCATCGGCAACGCCATGATCTCGGCCGCCGAAGCCGAGGGCAAGGTCGGTCCGGGCTCGGTAATCGTGGAGCCGACTTCCGGCAACACCGGCATCGCGCTCGCCTTCGTGTGCGCGGCACGCGGCTATCGCTGCATCCTGGTGATGCCCGACTCCATGTCCCAGGAGCGCCGCAAGATGCTGGCGATTCTCGGTGCCGAACTGGTCCTCACCCCCGCCGCCGAGCGCATGCCCGGGGCCATCGCCAAGGCCCAGGAGATCGTAGATTCCACCGAGGGCGCGATCATGCTGCAGCAGTTCCAGAACATGGCGAACCCGGAGGTTCACCGCCACACGACCGCGGAGGAGATCTGGCGCGACACCGGCGGCGATGTCGATGTGTTCGTAGCAGGCGTGGGCACCGGCGGCACGATCTCGGGGACGGGCGAGGTGCTGAAGGCGCGCAACCCGAACGTCCACATCGTCGCGGTCGAGCCCGAGGATTCGGCCGTCCTGTCGGGCGGACCGGCAGGTCCGCACATGATCCAGGGGATCGGCGCGGGCTTCATCCCCGGCACGCTCAACGTCGAGGTCTATGACGAGATCCTGACCATCGGCAACGAGACCTCGCTGGAAACCGCGCGCCAGCTCGCCCGCCTCGAGGGTATCCCCGTCGGCATCTCGTCCGGCGCCGCGCTGGCGGCTGCCGTGGAGGTGGGGTCGCGCGACGGAATGGACGGCAAGAAGATCGTGGTGATCCTGCCATCCTTCGCCGAACGCTACCTCTCGACCGCGCTGTTCGAAGGGGTCTAGACTCACCCGCATGGAACTCAGCGACGAGCAGTTTCACCGCTACGCCCGCCACCTGATCCTCGACGAGGTCGGGGAGGAAGGGCAGGAGAAACTGCTCGCCTCGCGGGTGCTCGTCGTCGGGGCCGGCGGCCTCGGCGCACCGCTCCTCATGTATCTCGCGGCAGCCGGCGTCGGCACGCTCGGCATCGTCGATGACGATGAGGTGGACCTGACCAACCTGCAGCGCCAGGTGGTCCACGCGACCGCATCGGTCGGGCGCCGCAAGACCGAGTCCGCAAAGGAAACGCTCGGCGCTCTCAACCCGGGTGTCACGGTCGAGACCCACGATGTCCGGCTCACGTCCGACAACGTCGATGCGCTCGTCGCCGTTTACGACCTCGTCGCCGACGGCTCGGACAATTTCGAGACGCGCTACCTGCTGAACGACGCCTGCTATCGCGCCGGCATTCCGCTGGTGGCGGCCGCGATGCTGCGCTTCGAGGGTCAGCTTTTCACCTTCCGGCGCGACGACGCCAACCGGACGGCCTGCTACCGCTGCATCTTTGCCGAAGCACCCCCGCCCGACCTGGTGCCGCGCTGCGAGGAGGCCGGCATCCTGGGTGCGCTGGCGGGCGTCATGGGCTCGCTGCAGACGACCGAGGTGCTCAAGGAACTGCTCGGCCTGGGCGAGAGCCTGGCCGGGCGCATGCTGATCTACGACGCGCTCAACACCGGCTTTCACACGATCCGCGTGCCGCACAACCGCGGTTGCGCGCTGTGCGGCGACCGCCCGACCATCGCGGCCGCGCAAGGCGGCTGAATATGGGCTCGCGCTTCGCCGCCGCAGCCATCCTCGCCGCCCTCCTCGGCGCGCTTCCCCCCGCACACGCGCAGGACCGCCCCGCCAGCCCGGCACAGGCACAGCCCGAAACCGGCGATCCCCGCAGGGTCTATCCGCCGCCCCGCCACCTGCGTGTCTTCACCGACCGCGCGGCCGATCAGCTGGAGTTCGAACGCAAGCTCGCACGCACAGACGGCCGAACCGCCGATGCGGTGGACCTGACGTGGCGACTGGGCATACGGATCGCCCAGGTTTGGGGCGGGCACCAGACGATTCTCTGGACAATCTATATGGACGTGGTCGATCTATGGCGCGGCGCGGGCGAACACGGCAAGGCGCGCGACGCGCTCGCGCGCATGGGCATGGACTTCGCGGACCTGACCTGGTTCGACGACTAAGAGCGTGCCGCGCTCGCCTTCGTCGAGGCGGACCTCTACGCACGCGATGCCGAAACAGCGCTGGCGGAACGGGCCTTTCGCCGCGCCTTCGCGCTCGCCGCCACGGCCGAGGACGGCCAGGCGCTGGTCGCGCCCTGCTTCCACGAGGGCTTCGCCGACGTGCTCGAACGTAACGGCAAGGCCGACGAGGCCGCCAGGGAGCGCGCGTTGGCGGGCTCGATCAGCAGTACGTGCAACTGGGTGCTGTAGGGGCCCGAACCCCTAGAACATTGTCTCCAGGACCCGGTCGGGCGGCGTGTGGCCATCGACGAAGGTGCGGATGTTGACGATCACCTTCTCGCCCATCTCCTGGCGGCCTTCCATCGTGGCGGAGCCCAGATGGGGCAGCAGGACGACGTTGTCGGCCGCGAGCAGCCGGGGATCGACGGCAGGCTCGTGTTCGAACACGTCGAGCCCGGCACCCGCAATGCGGCCCGCCTCGATCATGTCGCCCAGCGCACGCTCGTCGATCACCTCGCCGCGCGAGGTGTTGACGATGTAGGCGTGGGGCTGGAGCAGTTCGAGCCGGCGGCGCGAAAGCAGGTGGAAGGTGGCGGGCGTGCGCGGGCAGTTCACCGAGACGATATCGACGCGCGCGAGCATCTGGTCCAGCGATTCCCAGTAGGTCGCCTCGAGCTCGCCCTCGATGTCGGGATGGGCGGGCCTGCGGTTGTGATAGTGGATCTTCAGTCCAAACCCGCGTGCGCGGCGCGCGAGCGCGGTGCCGATACGGCCCATGCCCACGATCCCCAGCCGCTTGCCCCAGATGCGGCTGCCCGGCAGCAGGGTCGGCGCCCAGCCCGACCATTCGCCCGACCGAATCAGCCGCGCCCCCTCGTAGAGCCGGCGCGGCACGGCGAGGATCAGCGCCATGGTCATGTCGGCCGTGTCCTCGGTCAGGACGCCCGGCGTGTTGGTGACCGTGATGCCGCGCTCGCGCGCGGCGGGCAGGTCGATGTTGTCGACCCCGTTGCCGTAGTTGGCGATGAGCTTCAGCTGTTCGCCCGCCTGGCCGATGACAGAGGCGTCGATATGGTCGGTGACCGTCGGCACGAGCACGTCGGCCTCCTGCATGGCCGCGACCAGTGTCGCCTTGTCCATGGGCGTGTCGTCGTCGTTGAGGCGCGTGTCGAACAGCTCCTTCATCCGGGTCTCGATGGCCTCGGGAAGCTTGCGCGTGACGATGACGGTGGGCTTGCTGGTCGTCATATCCCCCTCGTGGCGCGCGGACCGTTCGCCCGCCCGCACCCGGCGGTCCGTTGCAGGCCGCCGTTGCGTTGAATTATCGCGCCTGCCCGCAACTGCGCAAGCGCCCTTCCGCGTCTCCGGGCCCGGACCCGCGCTTGACCGGCGCGGGCACGCTCCGATACAGGGCAGATCATGTCGGGAAGGCTGCTTTTCGCAATGTTTCTTGTCGTTTCGGTTGGCCTGGCGGCGCCCGCCACGGCCCAACAGGGCCCCAACCCGTCCGGCCTCGACATCCCCCGCTGGGTCAGCCTGCGCGCCAACGAGGTGAACATGCGCACCGGGCCGGGCGCACGCTATCCGATCGACTGGGTCTATCAGCGCCGGTTCCTGCCGGTCGAAGTCGTCGCCGAGTTCGACAACTGGCGCCAGGTGCGCGACGTGGAGGGCACGACCGGCTGGGTGCACCAGTCGATGCTGTCGGGCCGGCGCACGGCCACCGTCTCCGTCGCCAAGGCCCGCGTGCAGCTTACGCGCGAGGACGGCGCGCCCGCGGCCGCTTTCGTCGAGACCGGAGTGATCGTGGGCCTGGAGGAATGCGACGGCGAGTGGTGCCGGATCACCATCGACAACCCGCAGGTGGCGGGGTGGATACCGCGCGCGGCCCTTTGGGGTGTCTATGCCGGGGAAAATTTCGACCGGTAACGCGGAAACACCACCCAATCAAATCAACGTGCTCGTTCGTTATCCCCGCATTCCACATCCATAGCGAAAAGCGAGCACGCACCACCAAGTCACTGGTTCAGAACGCAAATCGCCCGCCCGAGGCGATTCAGCTGAAATCGCCCGCCAGTTCCCCGCGCACGGCCTCGGACAGGAGCGTCATGTGCGCATACTGCGGGTGGGTGAACCCCAGAGTAACCTCGGCGCCCGACGCCGCGAACGCCGCCGCCTGCGCGTCGGTGAACGGAAAGTGGATGAATTGGACCGAGCTCGCCTTGCCGTCCGCCGTGGTGCGATCGACATCGGCCTCGGGCACACCGGTCACCGTCTCGTCCCCGAACCGGAGGAAGGCCGTCTCCTCGACACCTCCCAGGTTCGCCAGCACCGCGCGGCGGCGCACCTCGTCGTCGATCTCGAACATGACGGTGGCAACCAGCTCGCGGCCTTTGGGAATCAGCGGATTGTAGGCGTTGAGCTCGTCGGCGATCTGCGCCTCGCCGCCACGCTCGATGTAGAGCATCTCGTGGACCTGGTGCCACATGGTCTCGTAGCACTCGAAATAGGC
>JAYPUG010000141.1:0-5988 GCA_038133965.1 Rhodospirillaceae bacterium
CCCGGAACACCTCGTTCGTCGGCGACGCACACCAAACACCTGTCGCGCGTCAGGCGGGATCTCTGCTCCAACGCCGGGGGCTTTCGCTCCGGCGCGCGCAATCGTAGGTTCGCATACCATGAAACCCTGGATGAAACTGGCGATCGAGGCTGGTCCGCTCGTCGTGTTCTTTGTCGCCAATGGACGCGGCGGATTCCCCGAATTCCGGTCCCTCTGGCTTGCGGCAGACGCAACGCCCCTGGCTGAACAGGGGCTGTTCGAGGCGACAGCCGCATTTATGATCGCGACGCTGATCGCCCTCGTGCTCGGGTGGACGCTCGAGCGACGGTTGCCGGTCATGCCACTCGTCAGCGGCGTGTTCGTGCTGGTGTTCGGCGGCCTGACGCTCGTGCTCGCAGACGAAACCTTCATCAAGCTGAAGCCCACGCTCGTGAACGGCCTGTTCGCGATCATCCTTTTCGGCGGGTTGATCGCACGCCGGCCGCTGCTCAAGCCGCTGTTCGGTGCGGCGATGCAACTGAGCGACCGGGGCTGGACCGTTCTCACCTGGCGGTGGACGTTCTTCTTCGTCTTCCTGGCGATTCTGAACGAAGTGGTGTGGCGCGGGTTCTCGACCGACTTCTGGGTCTCTTTCAAGCTGTTCGGTGTTTTGCCGATCACCCTGCTCTTCGCGGTCGCGCAGACACCTTTGGTCCTGCGCGAACAGATCGAGCCCGAGGCCGACACTGCGGACACGTCCGCTCAGCGATAGCCGAAATCCTCATACTCGGGATAGGCGAACGCGTGAGCCCGCTGTAACTGCGTCAGACGACGAGGTTCAGGTAGGTGCCACGCGGCGCATTGGGATCGAGCGCCTTCGCGTCGGCCGGAACCTTCACGCGCGGCTCTGCCTGTGCCTGGCGGGCGCCCTCCGCCTGCGGTGCAGGATTCGCTGCCGCGACCGGTTTGGTACCGGCCGGCGCACTCGCGGAAGCGATCTGCTGGAGGACTGTGTGAAGAGGGGTCGGGTCGTTGGAAACGGCCATCTGAATTCCCGAAAAATCGCGACAAATGCAATCTAACGGCGCGTTGCTTAACGAAATGCTAAGCGCGCACGATCGCGTTGCCCGGCCGCGCATCCCATTTGACGAAGCAGGGCGGCCCGGCACGCAGACGGGCCACCAGCGCGTCGATGTCGAGCGCCGGGGCCGCCACGCCCAGGGTTTCCCCGATGCGGTTCGGCGTGTCCACGAACCTGGCAATCCAGCTGTCCTTCGCGCCCAGCCGCACCACACGGTCCGCGATGCCGGTCTCGCCGCCGATCCGGTGAACCATGGAAAGCCCCGCGGCCGCCCGATCCAGCAGATCGTGCGCCTGGCCGTCGTCCGCTTCGGTAAGCGCGTGCGCCAGGCGTACCCCTTCGAGGTTTTCCTGGATCAGCCACTGCCCGTCATAGGCGAGCGGTTCGGGGACCGGTGCGCCGTTCTCATGGAGCGCGCGCAAAACCTCGTATTCGAGGCGCGAGCGGCGCGGATCCTTGCGCAGGGTCGCGATCACCGCGCCGTCGTCGAACCGGACGCGGACCAAGCGCCGCGAGCGCGACGCCGGCCAATCGACACCGACGGCCTTACGATCGAGAAGCCGTACACAGGCCGCCATCGCGGCCTCGCCGAAGGCCTTCGGATTGCGGACCCGGCGTGATGCCAAGATCGCCTACCCCGCCAGCGCGGCGACGCCGGGCAAGGTCTTGCCCTCGAGCCACTCGAGGAACGCCCCGCCCGCCGTCGAGACGTAGCTGAACCGGTCCGCCGCACCGGCATGGTTGAGCGCCGCCACCGTATCGCCGCCGCCCGCAACAGACAGCAATCCACCTGCCTGCGTGCACTCCGCAGCCGCCTGGGCGACAGCGTTCGTGCCCATATCGAAGGGCGGAACCTCGAAGGCACCCAGCGGCCCGTTCCACACGAGTGTCCGCACCTCGGCGAGGCGCGCCGATAGCGCGGCCACCGTTTCGGGGCCGACATCGAGAATCATCCGATCGTCGGGAACCGCATCCACCGGCACAACGATGGAATCGGCACTCGCCTTGAATTCCGCGGCGATGACGACATCGGACGGAAGCACGACCTCGCAACCGATCTCGTCGGCGCGCGCGAGGATGCCACGTGCCGTGTCAGCCATGTCGTGCTCACACAGCGACACGCCCACATCGATTCCCATGGCGTTGAGGAAGGTGTTGGCCATGCCGCCGCCGATCACCAGCTGATCGACCCGCGCCACCAGATTACCCAGGAGGTCGAGCTTGGTCGCGATCTTCGCACCGCCGACCACGGCCATGACCGGGCGCGCCGGACTTGCGAGCGCGCTGTCGAGCGCCTCCAGTTCGGCCTGCATCAGCCGGCCGGCGAAGGCGGGGATGAGGTGCGCGACCCCTTCCGTCGAGGCGTGCGCACGGTGCGCCGCAGAGAAGGCATCGTTGACATAGACGTCGGCAAGCGCGGCAAGCGACTTCGCGAACACGGGGTCGTTGGCCTCTTCGCCGGCGTGGTAGCGGGCATTCTCGAGCACGAGGACATCCCCGTCGGCAAGCGCCGCCGCCGCATCGAGCGCCGCGTCCCCGATGCAATCGGGCGCGAAACCGACGTCACGCCCCAGAACCGCCGCCAACGCTTCGGCCACCGGCGCGAGCGACATCTCGGGCACGCGCTCACCCTTTGGGCGGCCGAAATGCGATGCCACCAGGACCCGCGCACCCTTGCCGGTAAGTTCCGAAATGGTTGGCACCAGCCGCTCGAGGCGGGTGGCATCGGTCACCTTGCCGTTGGACATGGGAACGTTGAGATCCGCGCGCAGCAGCACACGCCTGCCGGCCACGTCGATGTCGTCGAGGGTTCGAAACGCGCTCATGGATGCCGTCAGCCTGCAAAACCGTTGGGGAACCGGGCGAAATTGCCGGCGCCGTTATACCAGCCACCCCGCCCCGGTAAAGCCTGCCCGGCAGTGGGTCAGGCCTTCGGCTCGACGTGCAGGTAGAGCCGGGGACCACTCAGCGAAATGGTCGGCCGGTAATGGGGCGCGGTCTCGTGCGGAACCACGTCTCGAATGAGTGAATCGAGCATCCAGGCACGGTCGCCCGTATCGACGGCCAGCACCGCATGCTGACGGTTCCGCTCGGTATCGAGAAGCACGACGATCCGCAGCCGCGTGGCGTGGAAGCCCAACTCGTACAGCAGCTTGTACTTGGCGAGGGCGAAATCCTCGCAATCGCCGCCGACATTGAAGAAGGTGGGCGTGTCGGCCCAGAAGTCGCGCATGCCGAAATTGTCGATATCCTCGACATAGGGCATCCGGTTGGTGAAGTCGTTCACCAGCCGCATCCGGGCCATCGGATCGAGCCGGCGCGCCGCACTCGCCACGGCCTCGACATGGGGCCCGGTCGATGCCGGCACGGGTATGCGCGTGGCAAGGTCCGCCAGGAACGCATCGCGGGTTTCGCGCGCCAAGGGTTCGACGGCGGAACGCGCGCGCGGCAGCTTCTCGAGCGTTTCACCGACAAAGAACTCGCGCGTGCCGAACAGGCTCCGGAA
This sequence comes from Rhodospirillaceae bacterium, assembly GCA_038133965.1. Lineage (GTDB taxonomy): Bacteria > Pseudomonadota > Alphaproteobacteria > UBA6615 > UBA6615 > JAYPUG01. The sequence goes on from JAYPUG010000141.1 coordinate 3,567, forward strand.
CCGGCCGATGGGCTGCGTGACATCCTCCGGCGCATCGGCAAGCGCGCGCGCCGGGATCATTCCCGCAGCAGCGCCCACACCGAGCGTCGTCAGAAATTCACGCCTGAACACCGGTTCTCCACCCGTCCTGTTTCTTGCCCGGACTGTACACGCGGACCGTCGGGCGCGGTATCGAAATCTTTCCAAATGGTTAACGAAACCGCCCGTTTTCCGGGCCTTCCGGCGTCACGCGCCGCCCAATGCGATCGCGAGGTCCAGGAGCATCTCGTCCCCGCCATGCGCGGCGATTACGCCCAGCCCGACCGGGCCGTCCGCCGTCTCCGCGAGGGGCAGCGACACCTGCGGTAGGCGCGCCAGCGGCGCCATGCAGTTGTAGAGTTCGTTCACGTTGCGCAGCGCATCGTAAACGGCCTCCGGCGCACGCGCCGGCGGCGCGGCGCGCGGGGCGGCCGGCACCAGCAACACGGCGTCCTCGCCGAGCAGGCCGGACAGGTATCCGTCGATCATCGCGCGTTTTGCCATCGCATCTGCAATGTCGCCGGGCGTACAGGCGCCGCCCGCCTCGAAGCGTTCGCGAAACCCCGGGCCCATCGCCGGATCGTTCGCACGGATCCACGCCAGGTGGGAGGCGGCGGCTTCCGAACCACGCGTCACCTGCATGACCTTCTGCCAATCGGGGTATCCGTCGAGGCCGCCAAAGTCCCCCGGGCGAACCGGCACGGGTGCCGCACCGGCGACCGAGGCCACCTGCTCGACGGCCGGCGCGAGTGCATCGCGCACCTCGTCACCGACCAGTTCGAACGCATCCTCGGCCACCAGGACACGCGCGGGCATACGGCTGGTGAATCCGGCACCGTCGAGCAGCACCGTGCCGATCGTCCGGAAGAGATGGGCATCGCGCGCAAACCAGCCACAAGTATCCAGGCTTGGCGCCAGAGGCAGGATACCGCCGGTGGGCACCCGGCCGTGGCTCGGGCGAATGCCGTACAACCCGCAGAAGGAGGCCGGTGCGCGCACCGACCCGCCGGTGTCTGTGCCCAAAGCGAAGTCTGCCTCTCCCGCCGCCACGACAGACGCCGAACCCGAGGACGAACCGCCGGGAATGCCGCCGGGTACACGCGGATTCACGGGCGTGCCGTAGTGATAGTTCTCGCCGATGAGACCGTAGGCGAACTCCTCGGTAATCGTCTTGCCCGCCATGTCCGCGCCCGCATCGAGCAGCCGCCCGACCGCTGTCGCGTGACGTTCGGCAGGCGCATGGGTCCGGTACCAGTCGGGATTGCCCGCCCCCGTCACCGCACCGGCGACGTCGATGATGTCCTTCACCGCGAAGCGCAAGCCGGCGAGCGGCCCGTCGCCCGCACCCGAGACCTCGATGTTCGCATGGCTGCAGAAGCCGGAAACGAATGTGCCGAAGAGTTCACTCATGGCGGGGTCAGTCCGGCACGGGAACGCGGGGCGCAAGACCGGCATCGGCCAGCGCGGTGGCGATATCGAGCAGCATCTCGTCGTTGCCGCGCGCCGCCGCCAGCCCCAGCCCGAGCGGAATCCCGTCGATGTCCGCCAGCGGCAGCACCACCTCCGGCAGGCGCCCGATGCCGGCGACGGCGCCGATCGGCTCGTTCGCCGCACGGAACGGGTCGATATCGGCATCGCTGCCGCCCACGGGCGGCGGCAGGCCGGGGGCGGCCGGCAGCGCCAGGACCGCACCGTCCGCGAGCAGCCGGTCGAGATGATCGGAGATCGCCTCGCGCCTGGGCCTTGCGGCCGCGGCCTCCTCGGCCGTGACCTTTGCGCGCGCCGCGAACCGCGCGGCCACGCCCGAGCCGAACTTCGGCTTCACCGTCTCGATCCACTCGCCATGGACCGCCCAGGATTCCGCGCCCCATACCGTCCGTGCGATCGCAGTTCCGCAGGGCCCAGCAGTTCGGCAACCTGCCCGATCGCGGCATCGAGCGCGGTCCGCACCGTGTCGTCGAGCCCCGTCATCACATCCTCTGCCACCAGGAACCTGCCCGGCGCCGGGTTTCCGGGCTCGCCGTCGAGCAGCACCGCTCCCAGCTGTGCGAACAGCTCCGCATCGCGCGCGAACCAGCCGATCACGTCCAGGCTTGGCGCAAGCGGCATCACGCCGGTGGTCGGCACCCTGTCGTGGCTGGGACGAATTCCGTAGATGCCGCAGAAGCTCGCCGGCGAGCGCACGGACCCGCCCGTATCCGAGCCAAGTGCGAAACCGACCAGCCCGGCGGCCACGGCCGAGGCCGAGCCCGAGGACGATCCCCCCGCAACCCGGCCCGGCGCATTCGCGTTGGCCGGCGCACCATAGTGGGCGTTCTCGCCCGTGAGGCCGGTGGCGAGCTCTTCGGTGATTGTTTTGCCCACGAAGGTTGCGCCCGAATCCAGGCAGCGCCGGATCGCGGGT
>JAYPUG010000142.1:0-5961 GCA_038133965.1 Rhodospirillaceae bacterium
AGCCGATCCTGCTGGTCAGCGCCGTGGCGTTGCTCGATGCCGACAACCGGGTGCTGCTGGCGCGCCGGCCCGAGGGCAAGGCGATGGCGGGGCTTTGGGAATTTCCCGGCGGCAAGCTGCGCGACGGCGAGACGCCCGAGGCGGCGCTGATCCGCGAGCTCGACGAGGAGCTGGGCATCGACACCCATGAGAGCTGCCTCGCGCCCATCGGCTTCGCCAGCCACGGCTATGACGAGTTCCACCTGCTGATGCCGCTGTTCGTATGCCGCAAATGGCATGGCACGCCGCAGCCGCGCGAGGGGCAGGAGCTCGCCTGGGTGCGGCCCGCACGGCTTCGCGATTACGAGATGCCGCCGGCCGACGTGCCGCTGGTCGCCCAGCTGCAGGATTTGCTCTAGCCCTCGGTCTCCAGCACCACGTTGTCGCGCAGGCGCCGGTACATAATCGACAGCAGCGACACGCCGATGGCGATACCGAGGAAATAGACCGCGCTCGAGAGCAGGGCCGAGACGAACTCGACCGCCAGCGATGGCTCCGCATCGATGCCCGCACCCGACTGGAGCAGGTAGCGGAGCCCGGCGATCAGCAGCAGGAAGACGACGTTCAGCAGGAAGACGAGGACGATCGCGCCGAAGACATAGACGCCGAGCATGCGCCAGCGGTTGCCGCGCGACAGGGTCCAGCCCGCGCCGATCCCGAACCCGGTGTCCTCGACCGCGGCCGCGGGGAAGGCGAGCGCGGGTCCGACGAACAGCAGCCCCATGATCACCAGCACGAACAGCCAGGTGACGGCCACCGCCGCGATCTGGGGCCCCGGCCCCCCGTTGCCCATCGTGCCGAGGATGGCTCCCATGGGGAACGCGATCATGAAGGCGACGATGGCACTGGCGAGCGCGGCCAGAAGCGCCAGGACGATTCCCTTGCCGAGGAAGCGCCAGTGGCGCCGCCGCCAGGTGATCAGCTCGCGCGGCGAGGTGGCCTCGGGCCCGAGCAGGAACCGCCGGTGCCAGGCGACGGCGAAGGCGACATAGACCGCGATCATGACGACCCAGATGAGAAAGATTCCCGCGAAGATGCCGGGTCCGAAGAACCCGGCCGGGTCCTGTCCCGGTGCGGGCTGGGGCGGGGTCAGGCTCGGCGTGCCGAAGGCGATGAAGCTGACGAGTGCCGGGACCAGGCTCACCACGACGATCGGTCCGAGCGCATAGTCGAGCCAGTCGCGGCGGGCGGCCCAGATGAACCGGTAGGCCTCGCCGATCGTTCGCCAGACAGGAAGCTTGTACACGGTGCCGATCCCCCCGGTCGCGTCGTGGTCGCAGGCAGTCTAGCAACCCCGCCGGGGGGCGTCGCGCTGGATCACGTGGATGCGGGTGTGGCGCCGATCTCATGGTAGGCGATGGACAACGCAGTCACGCCGGCGGCCACGCCTGCGAATGTGAAGGTCTGCTCGACGAGGATCAGCACGAGCAGCAACGAGACCGAGGGGCCGATGAGCCCGGCCAGCGCGTCCGAGAGAGGACCGAGCACGATCACCATCGCGAGCAGAACGGGCACCGGCGGCAGGATGCCGATGCCGAACATCAGCCAGCTCCGGCCCGCGGTCAGCTTGGCCGATTCCCCAAACCCGATCGGGTCGTCCATGGCGGCGGCGGGCAGGACGAGCAGGAACCGGCCATACACGTGCCCGACGACGATGAAGCTGGCGAAGAAGGCGAGCATGCCCACGATCGGCACGGAGGTGCCGATCACGGCGACGGGGATCGAGACGAGCGAGCCGACCAGTGCGACGATCACTATGAGCCCGAGAAAGCGCAGGATGAAGCGGGACTGGCGCCGTCCCCAGCGCATGGCCGCGCCGACCGTCTGGCCCTCGTTGCCGACGAGGAAGCGCCGGTGCCAGGCGACGGCGAACAGCGCATAGGCGACAAGGCTGACGCCCATGTTGAGGATCGTCACCGCGCCGAGCTTCAGGACGGGGATTGCCGACTGCGGATCCGAGGGATCCGGCGCGGGCAGCGGTTGCGGATCGAAGAAGGTCTCGAGCCCGGCGAGGCCCCAGAAGGACAGCGTCTTCACCAGCGCGACGAGCACGACGGGAAGCAGCGCATAGGCCCACAGATCGCCCCGGCTCTCCCACAGGACCCGGTAGGTGTTGAGCATGACCGAGGTCAGGTTGAGGGGCATGGCTATCGGTGTCCCGTGCGGCCGGCCGAGGCGGCTTCGCCCGCGCTTTGCTCCGCCGTCTCGAGCGCGTCGGCAAGGCGCGCCTGGGCGCTGCCCGGGCGCAGTGGTCTGGGCTGCGAGGCTGCCGGCGCCCAGCCCGTCAGGAAGAACACCTCGAAGGTGGCCGGGATGCGCCCGTCGGCGCCTGCAAAGCGTTCTGTATAGATATCGGCCGCGCGCATCAGGGTCGTCTCTCCCATGCCGCGCAGGTCCGCCATCAGGCGGAACGCGTTCTCGTAGGTTACGTCGATCCGGTCGATGTCGGCGACCGGCAGCGCGAACCCGGCGCGCTGAAGAAGGCCGGCGGCGTCGGAAAGCTGAGCGAAGGGCGCGACGCGCGGGCTCGCGCCGCCCTCGACCTCGGCCTCCGCCGCCAGCAGCGCGGTGCGCAACTCGTTGAGGGTCTCGCCGCCGATCAGCGCTCCGAGAAACAGCCCGTCGGGCGCAAGCGCGTGGCGGATCTGGGCGAGTGTGCCCGGCACGTCGTTGACGGCATGCAGCGCACCGCCGCTGACCGCCAGGTCGAACGCGCTCGCGGCAAAGGGCAGCGCCTCCTCGTCGGCCGCGATGGCCGTTGCGCCGTTGGCGGCATGTGCCATGCGTGCGAATTCCGGCGCGAGGTCGCACTGGATGATCGTGCCGATCTTGCCGGGTGCCAGCCGTGTAGCGGCGCCCGTGAACAGGCCGGTCCGGCAGCCGAAGTCGAGCGCGAGCGGAAAGTCACGGCGGACATCCGACACGCGCTCGGCCAGACGCTCGGCGATCTCACGGAACAGGAAATCGTGCGCCCCGAATTCGGCCGCGGCACGCGCACGCCGCGCGCGCAGCAGCGCGCGGTCGAAGATGTCGGCGGGACCCTGCGTGGCGGAAGACATGCCGATATATCGCATGCGTGCCGGGGCCGCGCCAGCGGCTGCGATCACGTTCGTGCGCCCGGCGATTGACTCGCCGGGCGGGTTCGCGGCGAGAATAGTGTCCATGTACGGCAACCTAGGCGATATCGCGCGCCCGGCGGCGCGCTGGGGCCGCGCGGCGCTCGATGCGGTCCTGCCGCCCCAGTGCCTGGCCTGCGATGCGATCGTCGCAGAGCCGGGTGCGCTTTGCCATGGGTGCTGGGAGGGGGCGTCGCTGATCTCGGCGCCGGTGTGTATGGCATTTGGCGTGCCCTTCGCCTTCGATCACGGACCGCATGTGCTGTGCGGGGCCTGTACGCGCGAACGGCCGGTGTTCGACCGGGCCCGGGCCGTCTTTGCCTACAACGATGTCGCGCGTGACCTCGTCACGGGGCTCAAGCATCGCGATCGAACCCATCTGGCGCCCGCGCTGGGGCGCTGGCTTGTGCGCGCCGGACGCACATTGATCGAAGAGGCGGACGTGATCGCGCCCGTGCCGCTGCACCCGAACCGGTTGCGCCGGCGCCGCTTCAACCAGTCGGCGCTTCTCGTCCACGCACTCGCGCATGGCGCCGGGATGCGCGCCAGGGTTCGTATCGACCTCCTGCACCGCACGCGCGCCAAGCCCAGCCAGGGCGGCCTCGGCGCGGCGGCACGCCGCCGGAACGTCCGCGGCGCGTTTGCCTTGGGCCCCCGTGCCGGAATGCATGTTGTCGGGAAACGGGTCCTGCTGGTCGATGACGTCTATACGACGGGTGCGACGCTCGACGCCTGCGCGCGGGTCCTGCGTCGTGCGGGTGCGGCAGAAATCGATGCGCTGGTGCTGGCGCGCGTCGTCCGGCCGCAGTGAGAGAAAAGGGTGACACGGAACGGTGACGCCGATGTGAAGGAATCTTGCCGGCGGGGACTGGCAAACCCGCGCATTCGTGCCTAATTAAACCGCCGAACGAGCCGAAGGAGCGGAATGCCATGGCCAGGGTCGAAATCTACACGGGCATGATGTGCGGGTACTGCGCGGCGGCGAAGCGCCTGCTCAAGCAGAAGGGCGTCGATTTCGAGGAAACCGACGTCAGCTTCGACAGCTCCAAGCGCCAGGAAATGATGCAGCGCGCGGGCGGCCGCCACACGGTTCCCCAGATTTTCATCGATGGCGAGCATGTGGGCGGCTGCGACGAACTCTACGCGCTCGATGCGCAGGGCGGGCTCGACACCAAGCTCGGCCTTTCCTAGCGGCGTAGAGCTACAGGACAACACCGCCCACGCCCCGGACGGCACAGATTCGCTGGACCACCGCGGGCCGCGGTTCGGACACTTCGCCCGCCTCGTAGGCGACCACGGTCAGCTTCCCGGCTACGGCCGCGAGAAGTTCGCCCGGCCCCAGCAGGAAGTCCGGGTTCGACGGCTTTCCGAACCGCTCGTTTCCCGCAGCGAAGGTCTCATAGACAAGCGCGCCGCCCGGCGCGAGTGCCTCGACGAGCGCGGGCAGCAGCGGGCGCCAGAGATAGTTCGCGACCACGACGGTTCCGTACCGTCCGGCCTCCGGGCGCCAGGCATCGGGGCCCTCGAGATCGGCCTCAATGATCGTCAGCCCCGGTGTGCCGGCAAGGTCGTCGAGCCCGGAGACGTCCCGGTCGATTGCCGTCACGTCGCGTCCGAGTCCCAGGAACAGGCGTGCATGGCGGCCCGCGCCGCATGCGACGTCGAGCACGGGGCCGTCCGAAACCCCGGAAAACCTGGCGATCCAAGGCGAGGGTACGAGTGAACTGTGGTTGCCCATGGGTCTCAACCGTCTTGCAATCTGGCCAAAATAGCACCATTTCTAGCGTCATTCGCCCCTCGCGGCGGCACGAGATGCGTGATGCGGAACCCGGTCGGATGATCAGTTTCAATCTCATCTGCAAGAACGAGCACGAGTTCGAGGGTTGGTTCTCGAACTCGGCCGATTATGAGAAGCAGGCCAAGCGGCATCTCATCGAATGCCCCGTCTGCGGTGATTCCGACATTGAGAAGTCGCTGATGGCTCCGGCCGTGGGTGCCAAGAGCGAGGTGCGCGCCGCGCGTGTCGCGAAGGCCGAGCAGGCAAAGAAACTGCGCAAGATGCTGGGCGAGGTGCGGGACTACGTCGAGACCAATTTCGACGATGTCGGCGACGATTTTCCCGACGAGGCGCGCAAGATCTACTACGGCGAGAGCGACGAACGCGGCATCTACGGGAACGCCACCGAGGAAGAGGCCGAGGAGCTTGCATCCGAAGGCGTGCCGGTGGGCCGGCTGCCCTGGGTCAAGCGTCCCAACAGCTGACCCCTATCATTCGGGCCGCGTGCCCAGCCCCATGTAGTTGACGTCGAGATCGCGCGGGTGGCGCGACCATGCGCCTGCAAGCGGGTTGAAGACGACGCCCGTCAGTTCGGCCATCTCGATCCCGCCGGCCTCGAGCCCGGCCACCATCTCGGACGGTTTCACGAACTTACGCCAGTCATGGGTGCCACGCGGCAACCATCGCATCACGTACTCGGCCCCCACGATGGCCAGCGCAAAAGCCTTGGCGGTGCGGTTGAGAGTTGCGGCGATGACGATGCCGCCCGGCGCGACAAGCCGTCCGCAATCGACCAGGAACGCGTGCGGATCGGCGACGTGTTCCACCACTTCCATGGTCAGCACGATATTGACTCTCTCGCCGGCCGCGACGAGCGCCTCTGCGGTTTCGCAGCGGTAGTCGATGCCGATGTCGCCGTCGGCCGCGTGGACGCGCGCCAGCTCGATGTTGCGCTCGACCGCGTCGATCCCCGTCACCGCGGCGCCGAGCCGTGCCTGATCGCCTTCATCCTGGTCGACGCGGTGAAGC
>JAYPUG010000143.1:0-5691 GCA_038133965.1 Rhodospirillaceae bacterium
CGCCGAGACCGTCGTGGGCGCCGCGTCCGGGGCGGTGGAGCCGGTCGAGGGCTATTTCCGGGCGATCCGCGAGGTCTGCGACCGTCACGGCGTGCTGCTGATCCTCGACGAGATCATGTGCGGGCTGGGGCGGACCGGCACGCTCTACGCGTTCGAGCAGGACGGCGTCGTCCCCGACATGGTGACGGTGGCAAAGGGGCTCGCGACGGGCGTGGAATACCGGGTCGGCGGCGAGGTCCGCACCGCCCGCGCGGACGGAGAGGTGATCCTTGCGCTTGGCGCGTTCAACTCGCCCCAGCTGCTCCAGCTCTCGGGCGTGGGCCCGGCCCCGCTCCTGCGCGAACACGCGATCGACGTGGTCGCCGACATGCCCGGCGTGGGCGCGGCGATGGAGGACCACTACCTGGTGCGCACCGTCTTTCGTTGCAAGCAGGCGATCACCCTGAACGACATCGTCGCCTCGCCGGCGCGCAAGGCGGGCATGGCGCTGCGCTATGCCTTTGGGCAGCGCGGCATGATGGCGATGCCGCCGGTGCCCACGGGCGGCTTCTTCCGCTCGGACCCGAGCCTCGCCTCGCCGGACATCCAGACTCACATCGTTCTGTTCTCGACCAGCGGCAAGTCGGGCAAGCAGGGGGCCGAGCTGCACGATTTCCCCGGCATGTCCTCGACCGTGATCCTGCTGCGCCCCGAGAGCCGCGGCGCGGTCGAGATCGCCTCGGCGGACCCGGCGGATGCGCCGCTGATCAAGAGCCGATACCTGGACTCCGAGCGCGACCGCCAGGCGCTGATGCGCGGCGTGCGCGAGGTGCGGCGGATCATACGCCAGCCCGCGCTGGAACCCTTTGTGGGCGAGGAGATAGAGCCCGGCGACGATGTCGTCTCCGACGACGACATGATCGAATATCTGCGCAACTTCGGGAACACGGGCTTCCACCCGACGAGCACCTGCCGGATGGGGGTGGATGCGACCGCCGTGGTGGACCCGCGCCTGCGCGTCCACGGCTTCGAGGGACTGCGCGTCGTCGATGCTTCCGTGATGCCTGCCGTCACGTCGGGCAACACGAACGCGCCGACGTTCATGATCGCCGAGAAGGGCGCCGACATGATCCGCGAGGATGCGCGCGGCGGGTGAGCGCCGGCGCGTTCGGTGCGGCCCGCGCGGGGTTTGCAAAGCCCGCGCCCGTGTCGTATAGACGCGCGCCGGTCGGGGAGTAGCTCAGCCTGGTAGAGCACTACGTTCGGGACGTAGGGGCCGGAGGTTCGAATCCTCTCTCCCCGACCAGTATATCCAGACAATCGGAATGAATGCCGCGCGCGCGAGTGCGCCTTCGCGCCGTCATGCGAGCGTGGCGGTGACCAGCGCATAGGGCCAGCGCATGGCGATGACGCCGTCCCGGCGCATCGCCTCGGATGCCTCGACGATCCGGGCCTTGATGGCTTCGCGCGCGTCCGGCGTCTGCGCCTCGATCATCATGGGCGTGCGCACGATCCCCTCGTAGATCAGGTCGATCACGTCCTGTCCGGTTTCGCCGCGCCAGACGGCCTCGTGTTCGCCGAAGGCGATGTCGCGGAACCCGGCGGCGGAGAGCGCGCTCTCGGCCTCGGCCGGATCGGCGAACCGGAAGACCGGCGGCGCGGGCGGCAGATCGACCTTGGTCGTCCCGAATTCCTTGATCGCGTTGCCGGCAATCACGAACAGGTCGCCGCCCTTCGCCGGGGGCAGCCAGGTCGTGTAGGCATAGCGCCCGCCGGGTTTCAGGACCCGCGCGGCCTCGGCGATCGCCCGGTCCGGCTCCGCCATGTGCAGCAGGCCGAAGGCGCAGACCGCGGCGTCGAAGATGTCGTCCGGGAGGTCCAGCGCCTCGGCATCCCCGGCCGCGAAGCTGCCCTCGGCGACCTTGGCGGCGGCGCGTTCGACCATGGCCGGCACGAAGTCGATGCCGGTGATGCGCGCGCCGCGCCCGGCCAGGGCAGCGGACAGTTCGCCCGTCCCACAGCAGATATCCAGCACGGCCCGGCCGGAAACGTCTTCCAGGCCGTCCAGGATCGCGCCAATGGCCTGCGCGGCGACCGGCCCGAAGATCTCGTCGTAGCGCGACGCCCTCTCGGACCAGCCGGCCTGCTCGGCATCCCTGAATGTCGCCATGTCGGCTGTCCTCCCCGCGCGCATGCTAGCCGCAACGCGCGGCCGTGTCGTGCCGCGCGGGCGACGCCATGTTCGTCGCTTCGCGAAAATCTCGTATATGATGGCGGCGAACAGAAACAGCGGCCGCGACGGCCCGCATCCGAGGGGGAGAAACCATGATCTACGAAGTCCGCACCTACCGGCTGAAGCCGCGTTCGCTTCCGCAGTTCATCGAGACGTTCGGCGAGGCCTACGAGAACGGCCGCAAGCAGATCTCGGAGCTGTCCGCCTTCTTCTACACCGAGGTCGGGCCGCTGAACGAGGTCATCCACATCTGGCCGTACGAGAACCTGGCCGAGCGCGAGTCGGTGCGGGCCGAGGCGGCGAAGACCGGCGTCTGGCCGCCCAAGGTCACGGAGATGATCCACGCCATGAACGCCGAGATCTTCAACCCGTTCCCGTTCATGGGCGATTTCATGAGCGGCGATGTCGGCCCGCTGTTCGAGTACCGCTACTACGCGGTCAACCCGGGCACGATCCCCGGCATCATCAAGGGCTGGGAAGAGGCGCTGCCCGCGCGCAGCGAGCTGTCGCCGTGCGCCATGGCGATGTTCACCGAGCTGGGCGCGATCAACAGGTACGTCCACATCTGGCCCTACAAGAGCTACGAGCACCGCGCCGAGGTGCGTGCGGAGGGCGTAGCGAAGGGCGTGTGGCCGCCGAAGGGCTCGCCCAAGGGCGCGATCATCACCCAGGACAACAAGCTGCTGCACGCGGCCCCGTTCTCGCCGATCCGCTAGCGCGATGTTTTCGGGGGGGAGGGGTGCGCTCCTCCCCGCGCTGCGGCGGCTAGTCCACCGCCGCGTTGACGATTGCCGGCCTGCCCTCGGCCACCGCGGCGAAGGCGTCCGCCAGCACGCGCGGCAGGTCGCCGGGCGTGTCCACCGTCGCGCCGAACGCGCCGAACGGTTCGGCCAGCTTCGCATAGTCGAACTCGTTGATCGTGTAGCCGAGCCACAGATCGTTCCGCGCCGCGACCCCGTCGGGGTAGTAGCCCTGCTGGTCCTTCTTCATGGCGTTGTAGCCACGGTTGTTGAGGATCACGGTCAGGGTGGGGACCCCGTTCTCCGCCGCGAAGGCCAGGGCCTGTACCGCCGGGTTGTAGAGGAAGGTGCCGTCGCCCATGGTCGCGACGACGGTGCGGTCCGGCGCCGCCAGCTTGACGCCGATCGCCACTCCCATCGCCTGGCCCAGCCCGCCATGCACCCGGAAATAGCTCTGCGGCCGGCCGGAACGGCAGTGGCGCAGGATCGCCGGACGGGTGGTGATCGTCTCGTCAACGAGGATCATGTCGTCGGGTGCGGCGTCGCGGAGCGCGGCGGCCAGGAGCGCGGGCGAGATGGTGGCGCGCCCGGCCTGTTCGGCCTCGATCTCACGGGTCTCGGCGTTGCGGGCCGCGCTTTCCGCCGCCCAGCGCTCTCGCCGCGCCGCGACCTTGCCCGCATCGACGCCCGCGGCCGCAACGGCCTCGGCCAGCAATGTCATGTTCGCGGTCATGTCGCCCTCGAGGAACCGTTCGGCCTCGTTCGGCTGATAGACCTGGTGGTCCTTGAAGGGCTGGTCGTCGATGGCGACGATCCTGGCCCGCCTCGGCGTGTTGGTCAGCGGGTACCAGGGCTGGCGGGTGCCGACGGTGAGGATCAGGTCCGCCTCGTCGATGACGGCGTGCCGGCCGGGCCCGAGATAGAGCGGGTGGTCGGTCGGGAAGTTGGCGTTGAAGGTGAACAGCCCCTCGGTGACCGGCATGCCGAGCATTTCCGCCAGCGCCACAAGCGCGGCGTTGCCGGCGGGATCGCGGCCGGCCTCCTCGGTGATGACGGCCGGGCATTCGGCCGCGACCAGCATCTCGGCCACCGCGGCGATGTCGCCGGGCGTGGCCGTCAGGACCGGTGCCGGGGGCGCGTCGCGCAGGCTCTCGGGCGGGGTCCAGGGGCGGCGCATCACCTCGATCGGCACGGTGAGATAGACCGGCGCGCGGGGGTTGCGCTGGGCGAGCTCGCCGGCGCTGACGATCTGGTTGTAGAGGGTGGCCGTGCTGCCGGTCTGGCTCGACCACTTGGTCAACGGCTCGAGCAGGCGCTGCGGCCCGCCGACCTGGTTGAGGAGCGCCTGCCACTGGAAGCCGGGGTTCACGTCCGGGTCGTCGCCGAAGCTGGTGGACTCGCCCGAGAGCACGATCATCGGGATGCCGCCGCGCAATGCGCCCTCGATGCCGAGCGCGCCCTGCAGCAGACCCACACCGGCGTGCAGCATCACCGCCTGCATCCGGCCGGTGACCTGGGTGTAGCCGATGGCCATATCGACGGCGAGGGTCTCGTGGGCGCATGACAGGTAGGTCGGGCCGGGCTCGTTGGCGACCTGCTGCTGGGCCAGCGCCTCCCAGACCGAGCCCCATTCGGAGCCGGGCGAGGACATGACGTAATCGATGCCGAGGCTTCGGAAGGCCTGGAGTACGGCGTCGCCGCCGTCGGGTGCGTTCTTCATGTCCGGGTTCCCCGCAGGTTGCCGCGCGGCCCGGCCCGGGCGCGCGTTACGGCAGTTATCGTGGTGCAAGCGGCGGCGGCGCGCAATACGTGCAGGGTCAGCCGCGTCCGGCCCAGATGATCAGGTGCACGCTCGCGACCTCGGCCGCGGGAAAGACCAGCTCGCCGTCCGGATTGAACTGGCGCAGAACGAGTTCATCGGCCGTCCGCCGCACGAACTGCTTGACCAGCGCGCGCGGCGCCTCGCCGTCGGCGTCGGGGCGAAGCTGGACGACGACGAAGGTGTCGTCGCCGGGCGTGACCGTGCGGCCGGGATGGACGTGGAGGGTCTCGCCCGGGAAATAGCGCGGCACCATGGAGGTATCGGCGACATAGACCGCATAGGCACCGGCGACGCCTTCGAGGGAGGGCGGGCGTTCGATGTAGTCGTGGACCTCGCCGTTCATCAGGAACATGCCGTCGGCGCCGGCGACCGCGTTGCCCATGACGGGGAGGTTGCGTCCGCCCGCGCGCGGGGATGATGCGGTATTCGCATTTCTGTCGGCGCGTGCGGGTGCGGCCGGCGCCGCGAAGACGGCCGGCGGCTCGGCGTCGAGGTAGGCCGCGACGACCGGCAGTTCCGCCGCGCGGAGCTGGCGCGCGCCGGTGAGAATCCGGCTGACCGCGGATGGGTCGAGGCCGAGCGCGGTGGCGAGACCCTTCTGGGTCTTGCCCGGTTGCGCGAGGCCGTCGCGGATCCAGGCGATCTGGTTCGGGTCGGTTTCGATCATCGTGGAATCTCAGTCGCTTGTGAAATTATCACGTTTTAAGTTGCATAGGCAATGTGAAATTCACACGATTGTCCCGGATGTGCGGGCCCCGACGAAAAAGGGCTTTGCAAAAAGTTCATGATTTGTTCTCATGCGGGAAATGGAGGGTGACGTGACGACAATCAGTGGGGAGCGCAACGATCTCAGCTGGCCGCCGCGCGACGGGGCCGAGATGATCGCCTGGCAGAGCCGGGTGGGAACCGACCTGGAG
>JAYPUG010000143.1:5701-5925 GCA_038133965.1 Rhodospirillaceae bacterium
TCGCACGCGCGCTGGGGCTCAGCCGCGCCAGCATCTATGGCCAGCGCATGAAGTTCGGCGTGGCCGCCCTGCCGCGCAAGCGGCGCGCGCGGGTGCGCGAGCGGCGGCCGGGCAGCCGGATGTCGAAGCTGGCGATGGCGCGGCTCTATGCGGGCCGGCGCTACGAGGACCTGAAGGGGCCGCTGGTGCGCCGCCCGGTCATTCTCATCGCAGCGGAGTAGCCC
>JAYPUG010000144.1:0-5917 GCA_038133965.1 Rhodospirillaceae bacterium
CGAGCAGCAGCGGCACGCCGAAAATCACCAGCCCCGCGAGCCCGATCAGGATCGTGCGCCGGGCGCCAATCCGGTCGTCGATCCAGCCGAAGGCGATCGCGCCGAGCACGGGGCTGGCCAGCGCAATGACAAGGGCCGCCACGCCGGTCATCACCGCCCACTGGGTGGTCGCCGCCGCCGCATCGCCGACGACCGCATCGGCGAAATAGGCGGGGATCACGAAGGTCAGGACAATCGCGGGGAACGGCGAGTTCGCCCAGTCATAGGCGCACCAGGCCGCAACGCCGCGCCGGTCGGCAATTCCGGTATCAGCCTTTTGTTCCATCGCCCGTCACCGTAGCATCGCGCAGGCGCCAGTTTGTCATCACGATACCCGCGACGATGCAGGCAAGCCCCGCCCAAACACCCGCCGTGATCGGCTCGCCCAGGACGACCACGGCCGCGGTCATCGCGCCAACCGGGTTCATGGTCAGCGCCACCGCGACGCGCGTGGGCGTTGTATTGCGCAATGCCCAGAGCCACAGGAAGTAGGTGACCGCGCTGCCCGCCACGCCGATATAGGCGACGGCAATCCAGCCTTCGCGCGAGAAGCGCAACTCGGTGAGCGGAGCGCCGACTGCAAGCCCGGCAACGAGCAGGACCGCCGCACCGGGCAGCATGTTGCAGACGACGACGATCAGCGGCGGATAGCGGCGGATGATCCGGCGGCTCATCACGTTGTAGACCGACAGTACCGCCGAGGCCGCGAGCATCAGGAGATCGCCGCGCAGGCCACCCGGTACCGCGCTTGCATCGCGCCAGAGCGCCAGCGCCACGCCGAGGGTCGCGACCGCCACGCCGCCACCCTTCAGCCACGTCATGCGTTCCGCTCCCACCGCAGCGGCAAGCGCCAGGGTCATGAACGGGACAGTCGAGGCAAGGATCCCGCCGCGCGCCGCCGAGGTGTGGAGAAGTGATGCCGTGACCAGCCACTGGCTGACACCGAACAGAACCACCCCGTAGGCCAAGATCGCCCACAGGTCGCGACCGCGTGGCCAGCCCCGCGCAAAGACCAGCGCGAGGGGCAGGAGAATCGCAGCCCCGATGGCGATGCGCAGGAAGGTAATGGTGAAGGCGTCCGCCTCCGGCCCGACGAACCGGATCGCGCCTAGGGTGGTGCCAGCCGAGAAGGTGGCCACCGCCGCCGCCGCTGCGGCGATCCCGGCATAGGGATTCGATTGCGTTTCGCTCACGTTACCGGTCGTGCCGGCCGGCGCTGCCAGTTGGTCACGAGGATACCCGCGATCACCAGCACGAAGCCGGCGACCATCTCGACGGTCACCTCTTCGCCAAGCAGGATGGACCCCCACAACAGAGCCATCAGCGGGTTGACCGGCAGCGAGACGGACACCAGCGTCGGCGTCGTGTGGCGAAGTGCCCAGAGCCACAGCGTGTATGAAATGACGGCCGCCCCTATTCCCAGGAACGCGACCGCCGCCCAGCCAACGGGAGGCAGATCCGGGGCAACCGTCGGCGCCCCGATGGCCTTGGCGACCACGAACAGCAACGCGGTGGCCGGCACCACCCCGGTCACAACCGCAATCAGGGGGGAGTGTTCGCGCAGCAAGCGGTTCGACCAGACATTGTATGTGGCGGTGATGAACGCCCCCACCAGCACGAGCCCATCGCCGATCCAGGCATCCGGCGGCGCACTCGAACTTTGTGCCAGAGCAACGAAAACACCCAGCGTCGCGAGGACAATCCCCGCAACCTTCATGCGCGTGGGGCGTTCAATTCCGAAAAGAGCGGCGATAACCAGCGTAATGAAGGGAGTCGTCGTGTAGGCCAGCGCGCCGCGTGACGCCGTGGTGAAGGTAACGGCGCTCGCAAATATCAGCTGAAGCCCGCCGAAGAACAGCGCGCCCATGGCGCCCATGATCAAAAGCTCACGCGGGGACGGCCACCGCCGCACAACTGCAAGCGCAAAAGTGCCGAGCACAACCGCGGCAATGCCGTTGCGCAGGAAGGCAATCGTCACCGGCTCGGTTTCAGTTACCAGAAACCGCATCGCCACGAAGGCCGATCCGCCAAGCGCCGTGGACAGGCATGCAGCCAACGCAGCAGCGATGGCCAGGTTCCCGGCCGAAATCTCTTTATTGGGGATCACGAGCTGCCCGTCCACTTGCGGTCGCGGCGAGACGCCGCGGGGCTGTTTAACCCAGCCGCACGCTTCCGGCCATGCGATTCAGAAGGGTCAGCCCGTGAGCAAACTGCGCAACTGGCCGTTGGCGACGGTCAACATGGCGAGATCAACACTCTCATTCTCGCGCAAATCTTCGAGCAGCTGACAAGTCCGCTCAACGGCACCGTTGCGCGACCCGATCCAGGTCTCGATCATTCCGTCCGCGGCACGGGTACCGATCCGGCCGCCGCCCGCAACATCGAGCACCCGGTTTGTCAGCTCCGACTGGTGCCGGTAGCTGTCGTCAACGATCACCTCGACGGCAAGCTTCTCCCACTCGCCCTGGGGATCGAGCACGCGAGAGGCGTGGCGCATCCAGTCGATTCCAAGCCGCGCACCGAGCTCAAAGTAGATTCGCCCGGTATCGAGCACGGGAACACCGGTGTGCCGCGAGATCTGCACGACATCGCCGCCTGCCGCGAGAACTTCGAGGCTTGCAATCTTTCGTGCCAGTGCCCGGGGAACACCGGCCTCACCGAGCGCCTTGGCCTTGCGCTGGATATCGCGGCGGTCCTCGTCGGCGACGATTTCGGGGAGGTTGTCCACGAGTTCACGCACATCCGGTGCGTAACGTTCGATCGTCGCGGCAATGTCGAGCGGTCGGCGCGCATTGTCCATGAACCACACCGTCATCCGCTCCACCAGCGTCTCGAGCTGCTGCGCCATGTCAGCCTGGATGTCGGCAGCGACCTTCAGGTCCAGCGCCTCGATCTCGCGCCACAGCGGCCGCAGATCGAAAACATCACGCGCAATGACGTAGGCCCGCGCGATATCGGCCGGGTCCGCACCGAATCGCTCGTTGAGATCGTGGACGAATGCCGCCCCGACACGGTTAACCAGCGAGTTGGTCACATAGGTGGCGACGATCTCGCGGCGCAACCTGTGTTCCGAAATCTCGTCGGTGAACGCCTCGCGAATAGGCTTGGGAAAATAGCGCGCCAGGTCCTGTACCAGGTAGGCGTCATCGGGCACTTCGGTCGGCAACAGGTCGCCATAGAGCGCGATCTTTGCGTGCGAGAACAGCACGGCATACTCGGGCCGGGTGAGCCCAAGCCCTTCGGACTGGAGATCGGCCATCTCCTCGTCGTCGGGCAAGCGCTCGATCCCGCGGTCGAGCAGACCGCGCCGTTCCAGTGCACGCATCACCCGCCACTGCGCCTCCAGAAGATCTCCTGCACCGCGCTCGGCCTGGGATATCGCCTGGGTCTGCAGGTAATTGTCGTTGAGGACGAGCCCTGCCACCTCGTCAGTCATCTTCACGAGGAGCTTGTCGCGCGCGGGCAGTTCCATTTTGCCCCGGGCCATGGCGTCGGCCAGCGCTATCTTGATGTTGACCTCGTGGTCCGAACAATCGACTCCGGCGGAGTTGTCGATGAAGTCCGTGTTCAGGCGCCCGCCGGCGCGCGCATACTCGACACGCCCGCGCTGGGTCAGGCCGAGGTTGGCGCCCTCGCCGATCACCTTGCAGCGCAGTTCCTCCGCATCCACCCGGACCGGGTCGTTCGACCGATCGTCCGCGTCTGACTGGCTTTCGTGCGAGGCCTTGATGTAGGTGCCGATGCCCCCGAACCAGAGCAAATCGGTTTCACTCACAAGCAACGCGCGGATGAGTTCGTTCGGCGTCATCTGTTCTCGATTGACGCCCAGCAGCGTTTTCATCTCCGGCGACAGTTTTATCGTCTTGGCCTTGCGGTCGAACACGCCGCCACCCTTCGAGATGAGGCGTTCGTCGTAGTCGGCCCAGTTCGAGCGCGGCAGCGCGAACAGGCGCTTGCGCTCGGCATAGCTCCTGGCCGCATCCGGGTCGGGATCGATAAAGATGTGCAGGTGATTGAAGGCGCCGACGAGCCGGATGTGCCTCGACAGCAGCATCCCGTTCCCGAACACGTCGCCTGACATGTCGCCCACACCGACGACGGTGAAGTCCGCGCGTTGGGTGTCATGACCGATCTCGCGGAAGTGGCGCTTGACAGATTCCCAGGCGCCCTTGGCCGTGATCGCCATCTTCTTGTGGTCGTAGCCCGCCGAGCCGCCCGACGCGAAGGCGTCGCCCAGCCAGAACCCGTACTCCAGGCTGATACCGTTCGCGATGTCCGAAAACGTCGCCGTGCCCTTGTCCGCCGCGACGACCAGGTAGGGGTCGTCCTCGTCCAGGCGCACCACGTCGCCCGGCGGCACGACATCGCCGCCCGACAGGTTGTCCGTAATGTCGAGCATGCCTCGGATCAGCGTCGAGTAGCAGGCAATGACTTCGTCCTGCGTGGCCTGGCGGTCGGCCTGCGCGTCGCCCGTGGGTTTGGGAAGGCGCTTGCACACGAATCCACCCTTGGCACCCACCGGCACAATGACCGCGTTCTTGACCATCTGGGCCTTCTGCAGACCCAGGATCTCTGTCCGGAAATCCTCGCGCCGGTCCGACCACCGAATCCCGCCGCGCGCCACGTCGCCGCCACGCAAGTGGCAACCCTCCATGCGGGGGCTGTAGACGAAAATCTCCTTCTTCGGACGCGGCTCGGGAAGCTCGTCCACCCGGGCGCTGTCGAACTTGAAGGAGACGTAGGTCCTGGGTTCTCCGTCCTCGTCGCGCAGGTAGAAGTTGGTGCGCAGGGTTGCGTCCACCGCGTTCGCAAAGCGCCTCAGGATGCGGTCCTCGTCCAGATTGACCACCGCATCGAGACCGGCAGTGAACTCGCGCCCGAGTTTCTTGAGCTTTCGCGCCGCCGCCGGCGTACCCGCAGTCTCCGGGTCGAACCGGACCTCGAATGTCGCCACGATCAGGCCGGCCAGCATCGGGTTCGCGGCCAGCGTTTCCTCCATGTAGGCCTGGGAGAACGGTATCCGGCTCTGAAGCAGGAACTTGCAGTAGGCACGCAGGATCAGGATCTCGCGCCACCCTAGGCCCACACCCAGGACCAGCTTGTTGAAGCCGTCGTCGGCGTTGTCGCCCTCGAACACACGCACAAAGCATTCGTGGAACCGGTCGCGGACCGTCCCGAGTTCCACCTCCGCGCCGTCACGCGTCTCCATGTGGAAGTCGTGGACCCAGACTTCACCGGCGCCGTCACCGTAATGGTAGTCCACCTCGAACGGCTCCTCGCCGATGACCTTCAACCCCATGTTCTCGAGCATGGGGATGATGTCCGAAAGCGGCAGCGGCACATCCGCGTGATAGAGCTTGAGATTGACCATCTGCCCTGGAGCACCGGCGCGGCGATGGAGGTTGAGCTGCAGGCGTCCGGACACACGTGCAGCGTCGATCGACGCAATATCAATTACCGCATCCGCTGGCGCATAGCGCTCGCGGTAGGCGGCGGCGAAGGCTTCGCCATAACGCTGGAACATGACAAGGCCCGTCTCCTCGCCGCGCGCCTCGACCAGCGCGTCGCGGAGGTGATCCTCCCACGAGCGCGTCGCCTCGCGCAGCCGGCCCTCGATCTCCTCGACATCGTAGGCGGGAATGCCGTCCGGCCCCGTCTTGATGACGAACAGGATCTGGGCGAGTACAGACTCGGTGCCGAATTCGGGGAAGTAGGCGACGCACGAGCCCGAGAATGCATTCTCGAGGATCTCCGCCAGTGCCAGCCGCAGGTCCGTGTCGTAGCGGTCGCGCGGCACGAAAACGAGCGCGGTCGTGTAACGCTTGAACGGGTCCTCGCGCACGAACATCGCGGTGCGCTGACGTTCCTGCAGATGCAG
>JAYPUG010000145.1:0-5903 GCA_038133965.1 Rhodospirillaceae bacterium
ATGCCGCACAGGCCGAAGCCGCCGGCGAGAATCGTCATGCCGTCGAACAGGAGGCCGTCCAGCGCCGACTTCGCATCCGAGTAAACCTTTTTGCTCATCTCTCCGCCCTGATTTGTTCGTTGCGCCGCACCGCGCCAGTAGGATGCGGACCCGTTTTCGCGGCCGATAAACACCAGCGCCACGGCCGCTGTCAACGCGCGCCGACCGCACGATTATGCCCAATAAGCGGCGGCGATCACAGCCTTTGCGCGCACGGGCCTGCTCCCGCCGACGCAACCCAGCCACGCACGCCACGACTATCGCGCGCCCGTGACCGGGTCTATCTTGCCGCGCCATGTCCGCCCGCGCACTCCCCGTCTCCAACGCCGTTCTCGCCAGCCTGCTGATGCTCGGCGCAATGACGTTCTTCTCAGCCGGGCACGGGCTGGTGCGCTATGCCGCCACCGAGCTTCATCCCTTCCAGACGGCGTTCCTGCGTTCGTTCTTCGGCCTCGTCTTCATGCTGCCGATCATCCTTGGCGACCGGGACTTCTCCGACCTGCGGGTCAAACGCCCTAAGCTGCACCTCGTCCGCGGGCTGCTGTCGGCGACCGCCACGATGTTCTGGTTCACGGCGCTGGCGCTGATGCCGCTGGGCGAGGCGGTCGCGCTCAACTTCACCTCTCCCCTTTTTGCCACCGTGCTGGCCGCGCTGTTCCTCGGCGAGGTCGTGCGCGTGCGCCGCTGGACTGCAACGGTGGTCGGCTTCATCGGGGTGCTGATCGTCGTCCGCCCGGGGGTCGAGACAGTCCAGCTGGGTGCGCTGCTGGCGCTGGGCGCCGCGATGATCATCTCGGTCACAGTGCTGCTCATCCGGGTGATGTCGCAGGAGGACAGCACGCGCGCCGTCGTCACCTCGTTCAACCTGCAACTCACGGTCTACACGCTGGTCCCCGCGGTCTTCGTTTGGGTATGGCCGAGCTGGGAAATGATCGCCGTCACCTTCGCGATCGGCGCACTGACAACCGTCGCGCACCTGATGCTCACACGCGCAATGAGCCTCGCCGAGGCGTCCGCCATCATCCCGCTTGAGTTCACGCGGCTGCCGATGGCGGCGGCGATCGGCCTCATCTGGTTCTCCGAGGTGCTCGACACCTGGACGGGGGTGGGCGCGCTGATCATCGGTTGCTCGGCCGTCTATATCTCGCGCCGCGAGGCCCTGGCAGCCAGGCGCCAGCCCACGGTTGCGGCGCCATGAACGAAAAGCGGCGCTTGCCGCACCCGGTCCTGGGCTGCATCGCCATGGCCGCCGGCGCGGCCTGCCTGGCGGGAAATCACTCGCTCGTTCGCGTGATCGCGGCCGAGGTCGGGGCGATGGAAACTTCGGCCCTGCGCTTCCTGTGGGCGGTGCCGATGATGCTGCCCTGGGTCCTGCGCGGCAAAGGCAACGTGCTCCACACGCGGCGCCACGGCATGCATTTCCTGGCCGCATCGCTCACCGTCATCACGACTTATGCCCTGTTCCTGGGCCTGTCGCGGCTGCCGCTGGCGCTGGCCGTCACCCTGAACTTCACCGCGCCGCTCTTCACCACGCTGCTCGCGTTCGTCCTGCTGCGCGAAAAGGTTCGGGCCGCGCGCTGGCTGGCGACGGTTGTCGGCTTCTCGGGCGTCCTGATCATCCTGCGCCCGGGCATCGCCGCGTTTGAGCCCTACGCGCTGCTGCCCGTCTTCTCGGCATTCACCCTGTCGCTCTGGTACCTCGCCCTGAAGCGGCTGGGCGCGACGGAATCGACCGAGACGATCACCGTTTATCAGACGCTCTGGGCGGCGTTGCTGCTTGGCCTGCTCGCCCTGCCGGAGTGGACGACGCCGAGCTGGGAGGCGCTGGCCATGTCGATCGCCATGGCCGCGCTGGGGACCGCGGCCATCTTCCTGATGGCGCGCGCCTTCGACCTGGCCGACGCCTCGCTGCTGGCACCGTTCGACTATGCCCGGCTGCCGTTCGTCACCTTCATCGCCTACCTCGCCTTCGCCGAGGTTCCCGACGTCTTTACGGTCGCCGGTGCGGTGATCATCGTCGGTGCCGCGCTGTTCATGGCCCGGCACGAAGCGCGCGCGCCGCTGCCCGGCGGAAACGGCGCCTGACTTGACTTGCCTGCCCGCCCGGCGGGTTAATGCCCGCAGACGCGACGGGGGACCGCCATGGATTTCGGCATCTTTAACCTGATGAACCGGCGTCACCGCTCGAAGTCGGTGCCCGAGATCATCAACGACACGGTCGAGCAGGTGCAACGCGCCGAGAGCGCGGGGTTCGGGGTCGCCTGGTTCACCGAACATCATTTCACGAACTACTCGATCACGCCCTCGCCGCTGATGATGGTCGGGTACGTGGCGCCCCAGACGCTGCGTATCAAGCTGGGGACCGCCGTGGTGTTGCCGGCGCTCTACCAGCCTGCGCGGCTCCTCGGCGATATCCTGTTCGCCGACAATCTGGCGGACGGACGGATGATCCTCGGGCTGGGCAGCGGTTACCAGGCCTACGAGCTGGAGCGCTTCGGTATCGAACTCTCCGAAGCCAGTGCGATCACCGACGAATGGGTCGATTTCCTGTCCCAAAGTCTCGGGCAGGAGTCGGTGGAATTCCACGGCAAGTACATCGACCTGCCGCAGACCTGGTACACGATCGAGCCCGTCAGCAAGCCGCGCCCGGAGATCTGGATCGCGGGTAACAGCCCGGGCTCGCAGGCGCGCGCCATGAAGGGCGATTTTCCGCTCTTCGTCACGGGCTTCGGGCGCGACACCGCGACACTGGCCGGCATCCGCGCCGAAACCGACGAACGCTGGCGCGCGGCCGGGCGCGATCCGTCGGACATCCGCTTCGGCACGTTGCGCTATTGCTTCATCTCCGACGACAAGGCCGAGGCGCTCTCGTTCGCGGAGAACGCGCGGAACCAGATTCGCTATTCGTCCTATCTGCGCCAGGGCCAGACCACGCTCGACGCACCCTGGCTGCCCGAGCAACCCTTCGAGGGGGAGATGTCACCCGAGCAGATCGCGGAGTGGAACCCCATCGGCGACGCCGAAACCGTGGCGGAGAAGCTGATCGACGAGATCGAGCAGGTCGGCTCGAGCCACATCGCGCTCTACATGAGCATCGGCGATGCCGACCACGAAGCGGTGATGCGCTCGATCGAGCGCTTCGGCGACGAGGTGGTGCCCATGATCGAAAAGGCGCTCGGACCGCTCGCGGGGATCGGCGCGGCGCCCGCCGCCGCGCAGTAGAAGTCCGGACGGGATCGGGCCATGCGCGTCGAGGCCAACGGGATCGGGTTCGTCTGCGAAATCGACGGGCCCGAGGGCGCGCCGTGGCTCACCTTCTCCAACTCGCTCAAAACGAACCTCTCGCTGTGGGACGAACAGGTGGCGGTGCTGGCCGACCGCTACCGCATCCTGCGCTACAACACTCGCGGCCACGACGGCACCGATACTCCGCCCGGCCCGTGGGAGCTCGAGGATCTCGCCGGTGACGTGGTCGCCCTGTGGGACGCGCTGGGCATCGAAGCGAGCCACTTCGTCGGCCTTTCGATCGGCGGCATGACGGGGCAGGCACTGGCGCTCGGCTGGCCGGAGCGGATCGGCGCCTATGTCCTGTGCGACACGCGCGCCGACTTCACCGGCGAGTTCGCCCGGGCGGTGCCCGCCCTGATCGAGAATGTGCGCGCGAATGGCCTTGGTCCGCTGGTCGAGGCGATGCCGCTGCGCTGGTTCACCGAGGAGGTCCGAGCCGCGCGGCCCGAACTGGTCGAACGCACCCGTGCACTGATCGCGTCGAACACGCCGGACGGCTACATCGCCTGCGCCGACGCGATGACCCGGCTGGACTTCATGGACCGGCTCAGCGGCATCGAATTGCGGACGCTTCTCATCTGCGGCGCACAGGACATGGGCACCCCGCCCGAGGGCATGCGCGAGATGGCGCGACGCATGCCCGAAGCCACCTATGTCGAGATCGATCCCGCGGGGCATCTGTCGAACATCGAGAATCCGGCGGCCTTCAACGCCGCGTTGGTACCGTTTCTCGATTCCTTTCAACGCTAGGACGCCGGTGTGAGCGCGCGTGCCGTCAGCCCGAGCCCGCGGATCGAGCCCCCTGCCGTCGTCGCCCATGCTGACTGGTCGGTCGATCCCGCCAAGCGGCAGGTCGCGCGCGCGGTCCGAACGGAGGAGGGCAACTATGTCGCGGGTGCACCGGAACCCGCCAGCGATCTGTCCGACTTCTTCGCCCGCCTGGCTGCGGCCGCCGGCCCGGGCGAAACGGCGTTCGTCGGGTTCGACTTTCCCATCGGCCTGCCACACGCCTACGCCGACCGGGCGGGCATTGCACGCTTCCCCGCCGCCATCGGCGGTTTCGGGCGCGGGCGCTGGAAGGACTTCTATTCCCCTGCCGACGACCGCAGCGAAATCTCGCTGCGCCGGCCCTTCTATCCCAACCGTGCGGGCGGCACGCGCCACCGCCACTTGACCGAGGCGCTGGGCGTCGCCGACATCAACGCGCTTCGTCGCGCCTGCGACATGCCGACAACGCTGCGCTTCGGCGCGAGCCCGCTCTTCTGGACCCTCGGCGGCCAGCAGGTCGGCAAGGCCGCGATCAGCGGCTGGCGCGACCTTCTCTCGCCGGCCTGGCGGCCCGGCGGCCGGCGAAGCGGTGCGGTGCATGTCTGGCCCTTCGACGGCACCCTCGAGGAGCTGCTCGCGCGCCCCGGTATCGTCGTCGCCGAGACCTATCCCGGCGAAATCTACGCCCACCTGCACCTTCGTGTCGGCGCGGCCAACAAGTCGAAACGCAGCCAGGCCGACCGCCGCGACGATGCGGCCCCGCTTCTCGCCTGGGCCACCGCGAACGACGTGCACCTCTCGGCCGCGCTTGCCGCCGACATCCGCGACGGGTTCGGCGGCAGCAGCGACGGTGAGGACCGGTTCGACGCCACGGTCGGCCTGTTCGGCATGCTCAACGTGGTCTTCGGCCACCGGGCGCCCGGCGCGCCGAACGATCCGCATGTGCGCGACATCGAGGGCTGGATCCTGGGCCTCGACGCCGGGGATCTGGCCGATTGAAGCCCACCCGCCCGGCGCTGTAGAACGGACGCCGAAACCCGCACCCGCGGGACCGACAGGGGGAGAATCAGGATGGACGTGAACGGCCGGGCCGCGGTGATTACCGGCAGCGGATCGGGTATCGGCGCCGAGGTCGCGCGCCATTGTGCAGCCGCCGGCATGAAGGTGGCACTGCTTGACGTGAACATGGATGGCGCAAACGCCATCGCCGCCGAAATCGGCGGCGTCGCCGTCGAATGCGACGTCACCAGCGCCGACAGCGCCGAAGCCGCCATCGCCGCCGCGCGCGAGGCGAACGGCGTCGGCCAGCTGCTGGTCAACTGTGCGGGCATCGCGACGCCGGGCCGCATCGTCGGGCGCAACGGGCCGCTCCCCCTCGACATCTACAACGCAGTCATCCAGGTGAACCTTGTAGGCTCGTTCAACATGATCCGCCTGTTCGCCGCCGATCTCTATGAAGCGGACACCATGGAGGACGGCGAACGCGGCCTGATCGTGAACACGGCCTCGGTCGCGGCGACCGAGGGACAGATCGGCCAGGCGGCCTATGCCTCGTCCAAGGGCGGCATCGTCTCGCTCACCCTCGTGGCGGCACGCGAATTCGCCTCGCGCGGCATCCGGGTCAACACGATCGCGCCGGGCCTGATCGACACGCCGATGATGGCCGGCCTGCCCGACGAGGCGCGCGCAAGCCTCGGCGAACAGCCGGAGTTCCCCAAGCGTCTCGGCCACGCGTCCGAGTACGCGAAGCTCGTCATGCACATGTGCGACAACGTGCTGATCAACGGCGCGGTGCTGCGCCTCGACGG
>JAYPUG010000146.1:0-1698 GCA_038133965.1 Rhodospirillaceae bacterium
ACCGCTTCGCCCGCTCCGAGCCCGGTCGAAGCCGCGCTCCGGCGGGCGTCGGCGCAAGAGCGCGGGCATGAGCGGTCCGGGGCAAGCGGGCTGGGTAGGTGCGCGCCGGATGCTGCGCCAGCTCCGCGACATCATGGCAGGTCCGGGTACGGTGCAGGAGCGCCTCGACCGGATCTCGTCGCTCATCGCGCGCGAACTCGTTGCGGAAGTCTGTTCGATCTACGTGCGCCGTGCGGGCGATGTGCTTGAGCTGTTCGCGACGGAAGGTCTGCGCCCGGACGCCGTCCACAATACGCGGCTGATGGTCGGCGAGGGCCTCGTGGGGTTCGTGGCGGCGCAGGCGATGCCCGTGGCACTTGCCGATGCCCAGAGTCACCCCCTGTTCGCCTTCCGGCCGGAAACGGGCGAGGAGAGCTACCACTCGCTGATGGGCGTGCCGGTCCTGCGTGACGGGCGGGTCCATGGCGTTCTTGTCGTCCAGAACCGCACCCAGCGCAGCTACACCGACGAGGAGATCGAGACACTCGAGACCACGGCCATGGTGCTGGCCGAGATGGTGGTGGGGGCCGAGGTTCTCGATCCGGGCGAATCGCGCTTCGACAGCGTCCCCGAAGCCTTGCCACAACGACTCGAAGGTGCGCCGCTCAGCGCCGGTCTGGCCATGGGGACGGCGCTTGTCCTGCGCCGGCGGGTCACGATCGAACGTATGATCAGTGACAATCCGGAGGCCGAAGAGGCACGCGTGCGCGAGGCGCTCGCGGCATTGCACGGCCGGCTGGACGCGGGCATGGACAGGCCGGAACTGGCAGCGGCAGGCGAACACCGCGATGTGCTTGAGACCTTCCGGATGTTCGCCGAGGACCGGGGCTGGATGCGGCGCATCGGAGAGGCGATTCGCTCTGGCCTTTCGGCCGAGGCCGCGGTCCAGCGCGTCCAGGATGAAACGCGCCTGCGCATGGACCATGTGAGCGATGCCTACCTGCGCGAGCGGATGCTTGATTTCGAGGAACTGACGAACCGGCTCCTGCGCGAGCTCGTGTCCGGCGACGAGGAAAGCGGCATGCAGATGCCGGACGACACGGTGCTCGTCGCGCGTTCGCTGGGGCCCGCCGAGCTCCTGAACTACGAAGCGTCGAGCCTGACGGCCGTATTGCTGGAGGAAGGTTCGGCCAACGCGCATGCGACCATCGTCGCGCGCGCAATGGGTATTCCCATGATCGGCCGCCTGGACGGCCTGCTGTCGCGTATCGAGACCGGCGATGGTGTCCTCGTCGATGCCGAGAACGGCGTGACCTATCTGCGTCCCGGCGAGGAGGTGCGTGCCAACTTCGAGATGTCGGTTGCCGCACGCAGCGCGCGTCTCGAAGCCTATCGCAGCCTGCGCTACGAGCCGGCCCGCACACGCGACGGAACCGACGTGACCCTTCTGCTCAATGCAGGGCTGCTTGCCGATATGTCCCGGCTCGAGGAAACAGGCGCGGAGGGGATCGGGCTCTACCGCACCGAAATTCCGTTCATGGTGCGCGCGACCTATCCGGACGTGGACGCGCAGACCGATTTCTATGCCCACGTCCTGGAAGAGGCCGGCGGAAAGCCCGTGGTCTTCCGGACCCTCGATATCGGTGGCGACAAGGCGCTTCCCTATCTCCATAGCGGCAGCGAGGAGAACCCCGCCATGGGCTGGCGGGCGACCCGGAT
>JAYPUG010000146.1:1708-2988 GCA_038133965.1 Rhodospirillaceae bacterium
GGATTGCCCTCGACCGCCCGATCATGTTGCGCCACCAGTTGCGGGCGCTGATCGCGGCATGCGGGACGCGCGAGCTGTCGGTCATGTTTCCGATGATCGCCCAGGTCTCGGAATTCGACGCGGCGCGACGTCTCCTCGACCTTGAACTCGAGCGCGCCGCGCGCCGGGGCGAGCCAGTGCCCGCGCGCGTCCGGGCCGGAGTGATGCTCGAGGTGCCCGCCCTTGCCATGCAGCTGAAGAACCTGTTGCACCGAGCGGATTTCCTTTCGGTAGGGAGCAACGATCTCGTGCAGTTTCTCTTCGCGTCGGACCGCGGCAATCCGAGGCTCGAGGGCCGGTACGATTCGCTGGCTCCGGCGGTGCTGCGATTCCTCCAGGATGTGCGCGAAGAGTGCGAAATCGTAGATGTGCCGCTGACCGTTTGCGGCGAAATGGCGGGAGACCCCCTGGCGGCCATGGCCTTGCTCGGGCTGGGGTACAGGAGGCTTTCGATGGCGCCCGCGAATGTCGGGCCGGTGAAGTCGATGGTGCGTTCGCTTGCGATCGACAGCGTAGCGGATTTCCTCGACATCCAGATGCGCACCGCCGCGCCGAGCGTGCGCGCTCACCTGCGCGCCTTCGCACGCGATCACGGGATCGACGCCTAAATCGTTGCGGCCCGGACTCGCTTTTGTTAGTAAATCGCACCGAGCGCGTAAATTGCGTTTGATTTTCGTGACTTATCGGGCAATTTGCGCATTGGCGAGGCTTGATCCTGGCGGTGGCCGGGTACCGGGCAAGAGTGCGGATGACACAGCCGCACATGATTGGCTGGGGACAGGATGGTTCGTCTCAACCCGCGTTCGTTCCGCGTCCTGGACCAGGAGGGCGGATCCGACAAGATGCACTCGGTCGAGGGTGTTGATCATGTCGGCGCGTTCCTGCGCGAGGCGCGCGAGACGACCGGGCGCAGCGTTGCCGATGTCGCGCAGATTCTGCGCATTCGCCGCATCTATTTGGAAGCGATCGAGGACGGGCGCTTCGACGAACTTCCCGGCGCGGCCTATGCCGTTGGGTTTGTTCGGACCTATGCCAACCACCTTCGCCTGGACGTGCCCGAGGTTGTCGCGCGCTTCAAGGAAGAGGCTAGCGGTATTCAGGCGCCGCAGGAGCTTGATTTCCCGACGCCGGTCCCCGAAGGCCGGTTTCCCGGGGGTATCGTTGTTACCCTGTCCCTGCTGGTCGCCGCCGGCGTTTTCGGCGGCTGGTACTGGTATCAGGACCAGAACGCGGTCGAGGTC
>JAYPUG010000146.1:2998-5859 GCA_038133965.1 Rhodospirillaceae bacterium
GTGCAGATCGACCCGCTGGCCGCGATGGCGGATTTCGAGGGCGAGCCGGATGTGCCCGCCGAGGCGCAACAGGGCACGCCGGAACCGGTGGGCTCCGTTTCGTTGCCTCAACCGCCCGAAGTTGCCGCGCCGTCCGCATCGGTGGTTTCCGGACCGCCCGCAACGGCGGATTCCGGGATGACGGGCTCGGCGCCCGACTCCCCGGCCGGAGCCCGGGAGGACGTGTCCGTTGCCGCCGCCGCGCCGGCACCGACCCCCGAGCCGGCCGTCGTGCAAGCCGAAGAGCCGACCGCAGAATCTGTCACCCCGCGGGTGCTGGATGATGCACCCGGTGCGCCGCCACCCATGGCCTCGTCAACGGGCGGGGCGGTTGAACAGCCGGACGTGCGAGGGCCCGAGACCCCGGCAGCGGTTGAGACACGTGTCCAGGTCGCAAGCCTGCCCAGCGCGCCCGAGGCGCCGCGTTTGGAGACTGCTTCCGAGGCCGAGGGGCGCACCTATGGTGTCGTGAACCGAGATGCGCGGATCGTTATCGGCGCAGAAGAAAACACCTGGGTCCAGGTGCGCGATTCTGCCGAGAACGTCGTTCTGACCCAGATGCTGCAGGCCGGAGACCGCTACCTGGTTCCGAACCGGGCAGGACTGCGTCTGATGACCGGCAATGCGGGCGGGCTGGCGATTACGGTGGATGGCGAGGCCGTGCCCGCGATCGGCGCGCGCGGCGAGGCGCGCCGCGATGTCCGGCTCGAGGCCGACCTTCTCAAGAACGGCCAGGCGGTCATTCGCTAGCCGTTTCCCAACCGCGGTCCGGTTGATATTTCACCGGGCCGCGCGCATGTTACGCGCGGCTCCGTGGGGGCCGTTTCTAGGATAAAGAGCAGCATGAGCGTTCGTCCCTATCGCGATATCGAACGGCGCAAGAGCCGGCGGATCATGGTCGGCGATGTGCCCGTCGGTGATGGCGCGCCGATCACTGTCCAGTCGATGACGAACACCCGTACGTCCGATGCGGCCGCGACTATCGAACAGGTGCGCGCGCTCGAGGTTGCGGGGGCCGACATCGTGCGCGTTTCGTGCCCTGACGAGGACAGCACCCGTGCGCTCCACGAGATCGTGCGTGAGGTGACGGTTCCGGTCGTTGCGGACATCCATTTCCATTACAAGCGCGCGATCGAGGCGGCGGAAGCGGGCGCGGCGTGCCTGCGCCTCAACCCGGGCAATATCGGCTCCCGCGAGCGGGTCCGCGAAGTCGTCAAGGCGGCGCGCGACAACAACTGTTCCATGCGCATCGGCGTTAACGCCGGCAGCCTCGAGAAGGAATTGCTCGAGAAGTACGGCGAGCCGTGCCCCGAGGCGCTGGTCGAAAGCGCGCTCAACTCGGTCCGGCTGCTCGAGGACGAGGACTTCTTCGAGTTCAAGATCTCCGTGAAGGCGTCGGACGTCTTCCTTGCCGTTGCGGCCTATCAGGGTTTGGCCGAAGCCTGCGACTACCCGCTGCACATCGGCATCACCGAGGCTGGCGGACTGCGCACCGGCACGGTCAAGTCGTCCATCGGGCTCGGCATGCTGCTCTGGTCAGGCATCGGCGACACGCTGCGTGTTTCGCTGTCGGCGGACCCGGTCGAGGAGGTGAAGGTCGGTTTCGATCTGCTCAAGTCGCTGAACCTGCGCCACCGCGGCGTGAACGTGATTTCCTGTCCGTCGTGCGCGCGCCAGCAGTTCGACGTGATCGAGACGGTGCGGGTGCTGGAAGACCGGCTGGCGCACATCACCACGCCGATGACGGTGTCCGTAATCGGTTGTGTGGTGAACGGTCCGGGCGAGGCGACGATGACCGATATCGGTTTCACCGGTGGGGGACGTGGCACGCACCAGGTCTACATCGCAGGCCAGCCTCACCATCGCCTACAGGACGAGGGCATCGTCGATCACCTCGTGCGCCTCGTCGAGGACAAGGCGGCCGAGATCGAGGCCGCCCGCGACGACATTCCGTCGGCGGCGGAATAGCCGCGCGGTATCGCAGGTCTGTCGTGGCAAAGCTCCAACCCGTACGCGGTACGCACGATCTCGTTGGCGATGAGGCACGCGCGCATCACGCGATCGTCGAGACCGCGCGTGCGGTCTCGGACCGCTATGCCTTCGTGCCGATGGCCACGCCGATCTTCGAGTTTACCGAGGTGTTCCAGCGAACACTTGGCGATACGTCGGACATCGTCACCAAGGAGATGTACACCTTCGAGGACAAGGGCGGGGACCGGCTGACCCTGCGCCCGGAAGGCACTGCCGGCGTTGCGCGGGCGTTCATCTCGGGCGGGCTGCAGAACGAGCTGCCGTTCAAGTGCTTCTACAACGGCCCGATGTTCCGCCACGAACGGCCGCAGAAGGGCCGCATGCGGCAGTTCCACCAGATCGGTGTCGAGCTGATCGGGGTGGCCGAGCCCGCCGGCGATATCGAGGTCATCGCGCTTGCCGCCGACACGCTCGATGCCCTGGGTATCCTCGGCTCGACGACACTTGAACTGAACACCCTGGGCGATACAGAGAGCCGCACGAGCTATCGATCCGCGCTGGTCGAGTATTTTGGCGCCGTTGCCGACCGCCTGTCCGACGACAGCCGGGAGCGGCTGGATCGGAACCCACTGCGTATCCTTGATTCCAAGGACAAGGGTGACCGCGTGCTCGTCGCCGATGCGCCGGTGTTCGACGATTACCTGACCGACGCGGCGCAGGAGTTCTTCGCCAGCGTGTGCGCGGGCCTCGATGCGCTCGGCATCGCCTACCAGCGCAATCCGCGCCTGGTGCGCGGCCTGGATTATTACAGCCACACGGCTTTTGAGTTCACCAGCTCGGCTCTTGGCGCC
>JAYPUG010000147.1:0-5404 GCA_038133965.1 Rhodospirillaceae bacterium
GGCTGATCCCGGGCCTGAAGCACCTGGAAGACGCACTTGCGGCCAAGGCGAAGGCGTTCGACGACATCATCAAGATCGGCCGCACCCACACCCAGGATGCGACTCCGCTGACCCTCGGCCAGGAATTCGGCGGCTACGCTGCCCAGGTTGCGGGCGTGATCGCCGGTGTGGAACGTGCCATGCCCGACCTGCTGGAGCTCGCCCAGGGCGGCACGGCGGTCGGCACCGGACTGAACACGCCCCAGGGTTTCGCCGAAAAGTTCGCCGAGGAGGTCGCGGCGATTACCGGCAAGGCATTCAAGACCATGCCAAACAAGTTCGCCGGCCTCGCGGCCCATGATGCGATGGTTGCGGCGTCGGGCGCCCTGAATGTCGGTGCGGCGGCGGCGATGAAGATCGCCAACGACATCCGCTTCCTCGGCTCGGGCCCGCGCAGCGGTATCGGCGACCTGGCACTGCCGGCAAACGAGCCGGGCTCGTCGATCATGCCCGGCAAGGTCAACCCGACCCAGTGCGAGGCGCTGACGATGGTCGCGGCCGAGATCATGGGCAACCATGTCGCGGTGACCGTCGCCGGCAGCAATGGCCATTTCGAACTGAACGTCTTCAAGCCTGTGATCGTCTTCAACGTGCTGCGCTCCGCCCGCCTGCTCGGCGACGCGGCCCGCAGCTTCACCGATCGCTGCGTCACGGGCATCGAGGCGAACCGCGAACGTATCGGCGAACTGATGGCGCAGTCGCTGATGCTCGTAACCGCCCTGAACCCCCATATCGGCTACGACAACGCCGCAAAGGTCGCAAAAAAGGCATTTGCAGACGGGAGTACCCTAAAAGAGGCCGCAATCGGCTTGGGTCTGCTTACCGCGGAACAGTATGATGAGTGGGTGAAGCCGGAGAACATGATCAAGCCCGCTTGATGAGCAACATTATCGAAACCCTGCCGGCCCAGTCCGCGAACAAGAAACGTTCGGTGGTCGTGGCCGGCCACAGAACGAGCGTCTCGCTCGAGAATATCTTCTGGGACCACCTGCGCCGGATCGCACGAGTGCGCCGGATGTCGGTGAACGAACTGGTCACCGAGATCGACCGGGGACGCAACGGCAGCCTTTCGAGCGCCATCCGCGTCTTCGTGCTGAAGGACCTGCGCGGCTAACGCGGCGCGCCCGGCCTAGCGGCCGCGGATCAGACCTTCCAGAAGATTTCGGAACTGGTCGGCCGGCTGCTGCTGTTGTTGCTGCGGCTGGGTCTGACCCGACGAACCGCCGCTGTCCGACGGCGCCTGCTGCTGCTGGCTGCCGCCAGGCAGGAAACGGCGAAGGACAGACCCGGCCGCCTTGCCGACGATGTACTGATTGATCTCGTTCACGTTGACGAGGCGGGTGTTCGGCGCGTCGAGCGGCCCCTTCTGCTCGATGACCACAGCCGGGAAGTCGTTGTGCGCCGGAAACCCTGCGCGAGCCCGGATATCGACCAGCCAGCCCGGCAGGTTCGTCGTGCCCGCGAACGCGACGGCGGCACAGTCGGCATTGATCTGCTGTTGCGGAAGGGTCGCGATTCCGTCCTTGATGTCGAAACGCCCGTCGAAGTTCGCGACCCGCGTCTGCCCGCCCTTGGCCGAAAGCGCGAGACCGAGGAAACCTTCGATCCCGTTCAGCCGGTCGAGCTGATCGCTGATGCGGCAGACATCGATGCCGTCCACGACGGCGTCGGTGAACCGCATCGCACCCTTGCCCGCCAGGTTCGAGATCATCGCGAACTCGCTGCGACCCTGCGATGACACGTCCAGTTCCGCACCGAGCGTGCCCGAGACGAGCTTAACGCTCGACACCGGGAACAGGAGGTCGAGCGCGCTCATCACGCCGCGGTCGCCCGAACCGCTGCCGGCCAGGAACCCGGCGGCATCCGCCCCGTCGACGCGCATGGGGTAGCGCATCGACGGCACGTCGCCCGCCGCCAGCTGGCCGGTCATCCCGAAGCCGCCGCCGAAGGCATTGCCGGACAGCTCGTTCAGGTCGAGCACGCCGTTCTCAAGGCGGATGGCAAGGCGCGGTTGGTCGACCCGGATGTTGGTGTAGGCGATCGCCGGGGCCGACAACTTCACGTCGGCATCGAGGGTCTGGAGCACCGAGAGATCCAGCGGATCACGCGACCAGCGTTCGCCACCCGGTCCCGATCCACCCGAGCCCGCGCCGCCCGCGGCCGGTGCACCGGCGCCGGACGACCTGCCGCCCGAAGACGATGACGCGCCGCCGCCCGAGCCGGCCGGCAGGAACCAGTCGACGACGATCTCGCTGGTTTCGAGTTGCGCGGTGAGGTCCGGTCGCGCACCGCCAAGCGCGACGTTCGCGTTGCCCTTGTAGCTGACGGGACCGGCTTGGCCCTCGAGGCTTTCGAGACGATAGGAGTCGGGCGCGACCGCCAGGCGCGACGCGAGCGAGAACGGCCCCGCATCGCTCAGCGACGGCCGGTAGTCGGGCGCAAAGGTCCGCACGAAGGCGACCATGTCGGGGTGCGAGGCGTCAAGCGTGACCGCACCCGACGGTGCACCCGCGGCCAGGTTCGACAGCTCCCCGACCATGGCGATGCGGCCGTCGCCGATTCCGACGTTCGCATCGAGGTTTGTTCGCGCCAGGTCGCCGCTCGCGCCGATGCGCGCGGAAAGCGGTCCCGCGTCCGGCAGATCGCCTGCGCGCGAACCCTGGAGCCGCGCAAAGAAAGCCGCCGCGTCGGGGTGCGCAAGGCCGATATCAAGGTCGTAGCCGGGCGGGTTCGCGAGCACACCGAGCTTGCCCTTGGCCGTCAGGTTTGCGCCGAGCGCGTCGAGGCCCGCATCGATGTCGAGGCTCTGGAGATCGCCGCGAAACTGTCCGGAAAGCTTTCCGGCACCAATCCGCGCCGGCGGCGTGACGCCGGCCAGCGCCAGCACACGGTCCGCGTCGTCCGTCTGCAGATCGACCGACAGGTCGGCGCGCGGCGCCGATGACAGGCCGTCGAGGCGACCGCTCACAGAAGCCTTCGCACCGGCCAGGGACTCGACCGAGGCGTCGCGCAGCTCCAGCGCACCTGCCTGCAGCGTCCCGTCGATGTTCACGCCCCGCACGGTCTGTTCACGGTAGGTCAGCTCGCCGACCTTGAACTGCAGGATGGCATCGAACGTATCGAGTGCCGCCAGACCGCCGGCAGCACCCGAACCGGGAGCGCCCTCCGGCGTCCGGGTCGCGGGCTTCTGCACCGGGCCCGCGGACGGGCGGGCGGAGGACGCGTTGTCGTTCGCGGGCAGGTAGGCATCCACGTTGACCTTGTCGAGCGACAGACCGATCCCGAAACCGGGCCGCTCGCGCAGCGCGATCGCAACGCCGCCGCGCAGGCGCGACGCATCGACGGACACGTCGATGTCCGTCAGGGTCACGTTCTCCGGTGTCGCCTGCACGGTCAGCGAGCCCGCCATCCGGCTCAACCGTCCCCGAGGAACCGATTGCACGTCGGCGCCGACCCACTGCAGAAGCGCGCGGAAATCATCGGCCGACAGTTCGGCCTGCCCCTCGAAGGCGGGGACACCGTCCTGCGCGGCGACGAACCCGATCACCGAAGCGCTGCCGCTGCCCGGCAACTGCGCAGCCGCCTGTGAAATGTTCAGCGTGCCGTCCGCGAGTTGTGCGTTGAGCAGGATTTGCTGCACGACCCCCTGGCGCCACCGCAACGCATCGATCTTCGCCTCGAGCGACGCCGAAATCCCGGTCGGCAGGGCAAAGCCCGCAACACCGCCAGACGGGGTCCGGCCCGAGGGCGGATTCAACGGTTTGGTGTTGCCGGATCCGGACGTGGCGGCAGCCCCCGCGGGCGCAGTCGTTTCGGCCAGCAGGCGGTCGAGGTCGAGTTGGCGGACGTTGAGGACAAGCGCGGCGTCAGGCACGTCGCCCAGCGACACCTGGATGGCGCCGGTCGCAGAATCCTCGCCAAGGCGGATCGACAGGTCGTTCACGGCGATCGCGTCCGCGCTGGCAGCCAGCGAACCTTCGAGTTCCAACTC
Source organism: Rhodospirillaceae bacterium (assembly GCA_038133965.1). GTDB lineage: Bacteria > Pseudomonadota > Alphaproteobacteria > UBA6615 > UBA6615 > JAYPUG01. The sequence continues at coordinate 4,031 of JAYPUG010000147.1, forward strand.
CTTCCCGCGCAGCACAGCCGGTGCGGGCGCACCTGACAGGCTCGCGAACAGGCCCGACAGGTCCGCCGCGTCGAGTTCGAGCTGGCCCGAGGCGCGGATCGCCTCGGGCGCCCCGGACAGCACACCCGAATAGGAAAGCTTCGCGCCGCCGGTCGAGAGTCGCACGTTCACCGGTGTGGCTTTCTCCTCGACGAGTGCGCCAACGGCACCGTCGAGTTCGAGGGCTATTCCCTCGGCGCGCAATGAGCCCACGGCGCGGAACGGCCCCTGGAGAGACTCCGCCCCAAGCACCATCTGCAAATCCTCGACCCGACGAACGCCGTCCGGCGTGCGGAGCTCCACGCTACCGCCGCGAATTGCCACATTGTCTAAACGGACCGGAGGTGGGCCGGCACTGCCATCTGGCGACTGTGCGCCCGGAGCCCCACCACCCACTGGTTCGCCTTGCGGCTCGAACGTCCAGTTGTTCGAACCGTCCGCGAACTGTTCGAGCACGATCTGCGGCTGGCCCAGGACGATGCGGCTGACCTGGATGTTGCCTGACAGAAGCGGGAACAGCGCAACTTCGACCGCAGCCGAGCGCAGGCGCACCATGTCGGCCGCACTGCCACCCTCGACATTCGAAAGCCTCAGATTGTCCGCCGAAACGCCGGGAGCGGGCAAAATGCGGAAACTCAACCCGCCGTCGATCGAGAGGGTCCGTCCTGTCGCCTTGCGGACTTCGGCGGCGATATCGCGCTTGATCGAGTCCGTCGGGACGAATTGCGGGCCGACGAAGGCGACCGCGACCAGGACGGCGGCCAGGACGACGAGGCCGATCAGAAACTTTCGCACGCGTGCGCTCTCCTTAGGTTCCGTCGCACCGGGGCAACCGGCGCGAACCGGGTTCCAGTCCCGGTTTCGGCGGCATCCCTAGGCTATTTCAACGGGGGATGCCGCGCAAACACAGGGCCATCATCATTCCAGCGCAATTCGGCTGGCAAAGATGTGACGGCGCGCACAGTTGGGCCGTCGCAAAATCCGTGGCAGCCTGCCCCCATGAAATCGGTTGTCCGCACATACGCCCTGCTGATTGCCGCGATGGTCCTCTTGGCTGGCATGCCGTCGAAGGCCCAGCAGGACCCGCCCGAGGACGCGACCGGCAGGGGAGCAAGCAAGCTCACGCACGCCGCACGGCACATGGTGGCCGCGGCCCACCCCGACGCGGTCGAGGCGGGGCTCGAGATGCTGCGGCGAGGCGGCAGCGCGGCCGATGCCGCAATCGCCGTCCAGCTTGTCCTCAACGTGGTCGAGCCACAGAGCTCGGGTATCGGCGGCGGCGCATTCGCGCTTCACTACGAATCTGCCACGCGTGAGTTGCGCACCTATGACGGT
>JAYPUG010000147.1:5414-5856 GCA_038133965.1 Rhodospirillaceae bacterium
GAATCGGCTCAGCCGTCGAGGAGAAGCGCACCTCGGCGCCAGCGTCCGCCGCGGAGGAGCTGTTCCTGAACCTCGACGGATCGCCGATGCGCTTCGGCGATGCGGTCGTCGGCGGGCGCTCGGTCGGCACACCGGGTACCGTGGCCCTCCTCGCCCGCCTGCATGCCGAGCACGGGAAGCTGCCCTGGGCCGACCTGTTCGCACCTGCCATCGCGCTCGCCCGGCACGGCTTCATTGTCGGCCCCCGGCTCGCCGCAATGCTGGACGGACCACGCGGCGAACGCCTGCGGACCTATCTGGACGCGCGCGCCTATTTCTTTCCCCACGGCGACCCGCTTCGGGCCGGCACCCTCAAGCGCAACCCGGCGCTCTCGGTGGTGTTCGACCTCCTCGCCGAGAAGGGGCCGGACGTCTTCTACAAGGGCCCGATCGCGCGCAGCAT
>JAYPUG010000148.1:0-5839 GCA_038133965.1 Rhodospirillaceae bacterium
GAACCTGATCGCGGCCATCGCGGACAGGCGCCGTGTTCCGCTCGACCGACTTATCTACGCGCTGGGCATTCGTCAGATCGGCCAGGCGACCGCGCGGCTGCTCGCGCGCAACTACGCCAGCTACGATGCCTGGCGTAGCGCGATGGGCCGTGCGGCTACGGAACGCGCCGAGAATCCCGACGAGATGAAGAAGCCCGAACTGGTCGGTGAAGCCTTCGCCGCCCTGTGCGACATCGACCAGATCGGCGTGTCGGTCGCCGACGACCTGACCGCGTTTTTCGCCGAGGCGCACAACGCCGATGTTTTGGACGACCTGGGCCAGCTCCTCGACATCGAGGCGTTCGAGGCGCCGGACAGCGATTCCGCGCTGGCAGGAAAGACCGTCGTCTTCACCGGAACGCTCGAAAAGATGACCCGTTCGGAGGCGAAGGCACGTGCCGAGGCGCTGGGTGCAAAGGTCTCGGGCTCGGTATCGTCGAAGACGGACCTGGTGGTCGCCGGCCCGGGCGCGGGCTCGAAGGCAAAGAAGGCCGCCGAACTGGGCATCGAGACGATCGACGAGGACGCCTGGATCGCGATGGTCGAGGGCTGATCGTGTTTCAACATGTGAAACCTGCCCCGTGAAACGCTGTCGGCCCCCTTCCCGTCCGACCTAGGCTCGACCGTACAACCGGGAGGACCTTCCATGACAGAGAACCTCGAAGGCCGCATCGCGCGTTTCGCCGATATCGCGGAAGACACCGAAGCCTTCAAGGACGTGCAGGACCCGGAGAACCGGCGGGTCGTGAAGTACCTCGTCGCGCGGCACTCGTCCTATGCGCCCATCCAGACCCGCAACGACCTGACCGTCGCGATCCTCGAATCCATGCCGGGCAAGGGGCCGAAGCTTCACGCGCACGACTACCCGGAAATCTTCTTCTGCCAGGAAGGCCAGTTCGGCATTGTGTGGGGCGACCATGGCGAACACTGCGTGACCCTCAACCCCCTCGACACCTTTGCCGTGCCGCCGGGAATCAACCGCCAGGTGATGAACACCGGCGATGTTCCGGGCAAGTGCATGGTCCTGTTCGACACCACCCGCACGGATCCGAACGAGGGTATTACCCTGCCCGAGCACGAGATCGTGGCCGAACTTGCCTCCGGCAAGTCGTATGAGCGCCGTGCACTGGCCGGCGTGCCCATGACACCCGAGGAAGTCGCGGCTTTCGTTGCCCTGTACGACGAGGTCGATTTGGCGGGGCAGGACGGTGCACACGCAGAGAAACGCATCATCGCACCCGGCGACCCCGACGCGGCGATCTCCGCGCCCCACGACCTCACCATGCGCGTCCTCGAAAGCATGCCGGGCGACGCATCGGCCGACACTGTGACGGCCTCCGACGAGCTCCTGATCGCGTTGAGTGACGACTTGTCGCTCGTGAGCGGCGACGAGGACGTGGTCCTGTCCCGTTACGATACCGCGACACTGCCGGCCGGCGTGATGCGCCGCATCGTCAACACGGGCACCGAGCCCGCAAGGATACTCGTTGTGGGCAAGCCGTAGGCGCGGCTTCGGCGCATCAGCCGGAAAGACGCCGCTCCAGCCGTTCGACGAATTCGCGGGTCGTATTCACATGCGGGAACGGCTCGTCCGGCACGGGCAGTTCCAGCGCACTGCAGATGGGATCCCACCCGTCTCCCGGTTGCCATACGATCAGGCGGTCGGGCGGCACACCTTCGCGGACCGCGGCGTTGTGCGCTTCGTACGCCGCCTTGGCATCCCTTTCATCCCGCGCGAAGGGCGCGTGATCGAGTCAGCGCGTCCAGCAGGTCGCGAAACGGGCCCGCCGGCTGCGCGCGGTGTGCGCGCATGATGGTCCTGGACGCGCTTTGCCACCAATCGTCGGCATCCCTGTACGAAAGCAGCACGTACGCCTGCGGGTATGCCAGCATCAGGTCACGCCAGAAGGCGGTCGAGGGTTCATCGACCGTCGCGACATAGCCATCGAACATCCCGGGCCAGTCGGGCAGGTCCCCCTTGGTGGCCGCGATCCACTTCGGGATGTCGTCGGGGCGTTCCAGAATTTCGAGCATGTGGTAGCAGCGCCCGCCCAGAAGGCGTTCGAGCGCGAGCTTGAGTGAATGCGTGCCTGTGCGGCCGACGCCGGCGCCAATGATCCGGAGTGTCATCGCGCCTCGTACCGTTCCATGAACCCCGGCGCGAGCTTGCGTAGGCGGTCGTCGTCGAGCCGGCCCGAGCGGGTGATGTAGGCATAGGCGAAGTCCAGCGGCGCCAGCCGCATGTGGTCCTCGAAGTCCTCGTACCAGCGCGCGCTGGTCGTGGCGGCCGCGACGAGCTTCTCAACGATGGGCCGGCGCTCGGCCTCGTATCGCACCAGCGCGGCGCGCACGTCGCCCGGCTCGGCCTCCAGCGCCTCGACCAGCGCGATCACGTCCTCCATCGCCAGCCGGGTGCCCGAGCCGATGGAGTAGTGCGCCGTGTGCAGCGCATCGCCCACCAGCACCATGTTCAGGTGCGACCAGCGGTCGTTCCACAGCAGGGGAAAGTTCCGCCAGTTCGACTTGTTGGTGATCAGCGGCTTGCCGTCGAGTGTGTCGGCGAACAGCTGTGCGCACATTGCGGCGGACTCGTCCTCGCCCATCGTCGCGAACCCGGCCCTGAGCCATGTCTCGCGTCCGCATTCCACCAGGAAGGTGCTCATATCCGGCGTGTAGCGGTAGTGGTGGGCGTTGAACGGCCCGTACTCGGTCTCGATGAAGGTCTGCGACAGGGTATCGAAGGGCTTCTCGACGCCGTACCAGGCGAACTTGTTCGTGAGGTAGGACAGCGACATGGCGAAGTCGCCCTCGTAACCGCGCCGCACGACCGAGTTCAGCCCGTCGGCCGCAACGATCAGATCCGCCTCGCCCAGCTCGGAGGCGAACGGGACCAGCCGCTCGAACTCGAGTTCGGCCCCCACATCGCTCGCCCGCGCCTGCAACAGCTGCAGCAGTTCCAGCCGGCCGATGGCGGAGAACCCCATGCCGTCGATCGTCACCTGTTCGCCGCGGTGGAACAGGTTCATGTCCTCCCACGTCTCCATCCGCGGCGCGATCAGGTCGTGGGTCTCGGGGTCGTCGCCGCGCAGGAACTCGAGCGCCCGGTCCGAGAAGACGACGCCGAAGCCGAACGTGGCATCGGACGGGTTCTGCTCGTACACCCGCACGGTGTCGGCCGGGTGGCGCTTCTTCCACAGAGTCGCGAAATAGAGGCCGGCGGGGCCCCCGCCGAGCACGGCAATACGCATGATCGAAAATCTCGTTTGGGTTCAGGCCGCGAGCGGCTTCAGGCCCATGATCTCGCGCGCTTCCTCCGGCGTGGCCGGCTCCATACCGAGCTCGCGGATGATCCGCACGATGCGTTCGACGAGCTGGACGTTCGTCGCCAGCACCCCGCGCCCGTAATAGAGGTTGTCCTCCAGCCCGACGCGCACGTGCCCGCCCAGCAGCAGCGACTGGAGCGCGGCATTGAGCTGGGCCGGGCCGATGGCGCTGACGTTGAAGTTCGCGCCCTCGGGCATCAGATCGACCATGTCCTGGAGGATCTTGGGCGAATACGGCATGGCGCCCTGGAAGCCCCGGTTCGCGCCGAGCACGAAGTTGATGAAATAGGGCGGCTCGTCGAGGCCCGCTTCCAGCAGGCTCATCACGTCCTGCAGCAGGTGGGTCGGGCTGAAGACCTCCCACTCGGGCTTGATCCCCTTGTCCTGCATCTTCGACGCCAGCTCGCGGCAGCGCTCGGGCGAGGTGTTCATGAGAATCTCGCGCCCCTCGAAGTTGGCGACGATGGTCGTCGGGTCGAGGGTGCACATCTCCGCCCCCCCTTCCATGCCCTTGAGCCGCTCCTCCCAGGAGATTTCCAGGAACCCGTCGGTGGATTCCTTCAACATGTCGCCGTTGATGCCGCCGCCGGTGGAATTGTTGAGGATGATGTCGCACTTCTCCCGGATGCGATCGTTGATGTCGCGATAGATTTCCGGGTTGCAGGTGGCCTGATCGTCGGGCCGGCGCGCGTGGACCGCCACCACCGAGGCGCCGGCGTTGTAGCACTGGTACACGTCGTCAGCGATTTCCTGGGGCTGGGTCGGGATATGCGGGCTCTGTTCCTTGCTCGCCATGCCACCCGTCGGCGCGATGGTAACGATCACTTTGCGTTCGGCCATTTTTCTCCCCCTCTTCGAAAATTCGGTCCGTGCTGCCGGCACCGGATCAACGGGAATATACCAGTTATCCGGGGTATTCGTACCTGCACCACAGCTTTCCTGTGGATCACACACCGAACGAAACGGAGACCCCCCGCACCACCGCAGAACAGATAACGGTGCTACACGCCCAGCCGAGACGATAGCATCGGGCCAACGACAAGCGGTCCGGCCCAACCGGACCCGCGACAGGGAGGCAAACATGGCCAATCCGAAAGTTATCGTGAACCTGTATCCCGTGCTGCCGGCTGGCGGCGAGGAAGATCGCGCCGCGCAGCGGCCGATCGGGCGCAACGCCGCGCTTTACCATCAGGTGCTCCACGACATGACCGACGTGGTCAAGGCGGCCGACGAACTGGGCGCGTGGGGTGTCTCGACGATCGAGCATCACCTGCATTCCGAGGGCTACGAGCTTGCACCGTCACCGGGCATCATCAACGCCCACTGGGCCAACCAGGTGAAGAACGCCCGGGTCGGCACATTGGGCTATGTGGTGGGCACGCGCGACCCGATCCGCGTGGCGGAGGAGAAGGCCGTCATCGACCACGTCTCCAGGGGCAAGTTCTTCGCCGGCTTCGCGCGCGGCTATCAGAAGCGCTGGACCAGTATTCTCGGCCAGTACAACGACGTGTAGGCCACCATGTCGGACGGCAGCGAGGCCGACCGCATGAACCGCGAGATCTTCGAGGAACGGGTAGATCAGATCCTCGCCTGCTGGACGCAGGAGACCGTCGAGTTCGACGGCAAGTACTACAAGGCCCCCTACCCGTATGACACGGGCGTCGAGGAGTTTCCGACACGCGAGGTCGCAAAGAAAATGGGTGCCGAGGGCGAGATCGACGGAAACGACTCGGTCCGCCGGGTCTCGGTCGTTCCCGCACCCTATCAGCAGCCACATCCGCCGACCTTCACGGCCGTCAGCGCGAGCATGGAATCCATCGAGTTCTGCTCGGAACGCGGCATCGTGCCGGTCTATTTCTCGAACATAGACGGCGTCATCGCTATGTCGCAGCACTATGTAGAGCACGGCAAGAAGCAGGGCCGGCCCTGGCAGCATGGCGAGCGCCAGTGCATCGTGCGCTGGCCGCACTTCGCCAACAGCGAGGCCGAGGCGCGGCGCAAGCTCGCCGAGCAGGACGAGGAGTTCTACAAGAACATCTATGGCTCGTTCTTCCCGTTCCTGGTGGCCGGCGCCAACAACATGGTCGACCGGATTGTCGAGACGGGCCTGTTCCCGACCGGCACGGTCGACGAACAGATCGCCTACTGGCAGGACACGCTCGACAAGGTGCCGTGCGAGTATCTGTGCCTGATCTGGCACTACGCGCAGGCGCCCAAGCAGTCGGTCATCGACGAAATCGAGACGTTCATGACCAAGGTGCTGCCGCACCTGAACATCCCGGAATTCGCGGAGTTCGAGGCGACGACCGCGAAGGCCGCCGAGTAGGGCGCGGCCCGCCCGTGCGCCGCTAGTCCAGCGGCGCGGTCGCGGCGGCCAACCAGTCGGCGGTATCGCCGTCGAGCAGCGGGCCGACATCGGCCGCCACGCGGGCATGATAGGCGTCGAGCCACTCGCGCTCCTCGCGCGTCAGCAGCAC
>JAYPUG010000149.1:0-5832 GCA_038133965.1 Rhodospirillaceae bacterium
TTCGATCAGCACCGACAGGTGCAGCAGGAACGGCGCCCGCCAGTGGATGTCGGCAAGCAGGCCGCCGAGCAGGACGAATGCCACGCCGCCGGTTGCGGTTGCACCGGCATAAAGGCCGATCATCCGCCGCCGTTTCGGGATGTCGGTGTAGTAGTCGGCGAACAGCGCCGGGGGCAGGGTGAACAGGATGCCCATGGCCAGCCCGAGCGCGGCACGCGCGGCGAGGATGGCATACAGATCGTCGAGGATGACGGGCAGTCCGCCGGCGATTGCATAGAGCAGCGCACCGAAGATCAGGATCGACTTGCGGCCGATCCTGTCGGCCAGCACGCCGACGACGGGTCCGGCCAACGCCAGCAACAACGTCGGCACCGACACGACGAGGCGCGCCAGAAGGTCGATGTCGGGCAGGTCGGCGAAATGGCGGGACAGGTCGGGCAGGGCCGGGGCCACACCGGACATGGCCATCGCGGACAGCCCGCCGCACGCGAACAGGGTGGCGTCGCGCAGCCGGCGGCGCACCTTGCCTGCCGGCGGGCCGCAGCCCTGTCTGGACATCGGCCTGTTTTCCCGGCCTGCCCGAGAAGCCGGCGTAAACCGCGTTCACCATCGCGTCGGTACGAACGCCGGTTGCCACGAGTTCGCTCTGGTAGTTGGCGACGTAGCACATGGACAGGTTGCGGTCCGGGTCTGCCAGTACGCGCGGGCCGCCCGAGCCGGCGTGCCCGAAATTGTTGGGGTTCGGTCCCATGCCGACGGTGCCTTTGGCGGTCTGGGCATAGCCCATGGCATAGCGCATGGGCCGGGCCCACATGCCGTCGGCCTCGGACTCCCACTGGGTTTCCCGCGCGCGCGCAACGGCTTCGGGCGAAAGCACGCGCACCCCGTCGATCTCGCCGCCGCCGGCCAGCATGGCGTAGATCCGCGCCATGGCGCGCGCCTCGCCGAACCCGCCGAAGGACGGCACGCCGGCAAGCCTGAACTCGCGCCCGTTCTGGGTGTCCGTGCCGAACGGCTTGGGAAACGGGCGTGTCGCGCGTGCGAAATTCGTTCCGTCGTTGCCGAGGGACGCCGCAAGGATGTTGCCGTCGGCATTCGGAACGAGGTCGGCGATCCGGCCCAGTTCGCTCTCCGGCACGCCAATCCAGTAGTCCGCACCGAGTGGTTCGCAGACATTCGCGCGCAGGAAATCCTGCACCCGCTCACCCGTCACCCGGCGCACGACCTCACCGAGCAGGTATCCGATGTTGACGGTGTTGTAGGCGCCCTTGCTCCCTGCGGGCCATGCCGGTTCCTGGATTTCCAGCGCGGCTACCATTTGGGCGGGGTCGTAGATGTCACCCGGTTCCGTCGCGTCGGCAAAGCAGACCCCGCAATTGTGCGAAATGATATGGCGCATCAGCACACCGTCCTTGCCGGCTTGTGCAAACTCGGGCCAGTAGTCGGCGACGGGCGCATCGAGGTCGATCTGTCCCCGGTCGGAAAGGATGTGGACACAGGTGGCGCACATGCTTTTGGCGATCGAGTACATCAGGCACATCGTGTCCTCGCGCCAGGGCCGGGTGCGAGCCGGATCCATCCAGCCGCCCCTCAGAGCGACAACCTTCTCGCCTTCGTAATAGACGGCGACGGCGGCGCCGAGCTCACCGCGTTCGGCGAAGTTCTCCGTCAGCGTGTCGCGCACGGCCGCGAATTGCGGGTCGCAGGCGCCGCTGATCTCGAAATCTGTGGTGTCGGTCGCGCTCATCTCGTCTCTCCCTGATCGTGCGAGGAGTATCGGTCAGCGTGACAGGCGTGCGCAATTGCGCGGGCTGCAGGGCAGGGTCAGCGCACGCAGAAGGGCTGGAGCGCGGCCGCGAGATCGAGCAGCGCTTCGTCGCCGCCCGGCCAGCCGATGAACGACAGGCCCGCGGGGCAGCCCTCCACCTCGACCGCAGGGATTGTGACCTGCGGCAGGCCCGCATGACCAGCGGTGCAGGTGAGCGCCATGGTGTTGGCGCGGAAAAACTCGAGATCCTCGGCCGCGGCATCCAGGCGCGGCGCGATGACAGGCGCGGTCGGCAGGCAGACGATCGTGCCCGGTTCGACGAGCGCCGCCATCCGCGCACGGACCCGGTCGCGGACCTTCTCGGCCTCGGCGATCTCGGCATCGGTCATTGCCGCAGCCATGGCGAAACGCTGGTCGATTCCCGGTCCCAGGCTGGCATTGTGCTCCGTCACCCACGGCACGTTCTTCTGTTTCACCTCGCCGGCCTGGATCACCCGGAAGGCATCCCACCAGACTTCCAGCGTATCGCCGCCCGCGAGCGTGTCGAATTCGCCCTCGGGCAACGCTTCGCCGACCGCGCCGAGGAACGCGTTGATGGCATCGGCGACCAGCGGGTCGGTGCGCTCGAACGCGTCGCCCGGCATCACCATGCGCACGGGCTTCGCCGAGACCGCGTTCGCGTCGAGCAGGACGGGGCCGATATCGCGGAAGAGCGCGGCGTCGTTGGCGAACCAGCCCGCGGTGTCGAAGCTGGGCGCCATCGGGTGCGCATGGGACAGATCGATCCGTCCGTGGGTCGGCCGCAGCCCGTAGAGGCCGCAGAACGAGGCCGGAATGCGCACCGAGCCCCCGGTGTCGGAGCCGAGCGCGAAGTCGCACAGGCCGGCCGCCACGGCGGCGGCCGAGCCCGAGGACGAGCCACCGGGCATGCGGCCCGGTGCGCGCACGTTTTCGGGCGTGCCGTAGTGAGCGTTGGCGCCGGTCAGGGAGTAGAAGAACTCGTCGCACACGGTGATGCCGACGATGTCCGCGCCCGCATCGAGCAGCGCCTGCACGGCGGGCGAGGTGGCTGTCTCGGGTTCGGTCCAGGCGTACCAGTCGGGATTGCCGTTCGAGGTCTTGCGGCCCGCAATATGGAACAGGTCCTTGACCGCGAAGGTCTTGCCCGCAAGCGGGCCTGCGCCCGATCCCGCGATCGGTTGGCTGACCGTGTGGGGCATGAATGCGCCGACGGTGTCGTTGGGAATCTCGGTCATCGGGGGCTCCGTTCGCGGGCAGGACAGGGGGCGCGCGAAGACGCCGCCGACGGACTATACTGGCGGGCAAGGAACGACAAAAGGCGCGCCCGCCCGGATGGCGGCGCACCGGGGAGCGAGCGTATGGACGGCAGCGGTTCGGATACGGATGTCGTGCTGGTCGAGCGCGACGGCGACATCGTCACCGTCGTCCTCAACAGGCCCGAAAAGCTGAACGCGCTGAACAAGGCCATGTGGCGGCGGGTCGGCGAGGTCATGGCCGAACTCGGCCGCGACGACACGATCCGCTGCGTGGTGCTGCGCGGCGCCGGCGACAAGGCGATGGGGCCGGGCGCGGACATCTCCGAGTTCGAGACCGAGCGCTCCAACGCCGCACAGGCGGCCGAGTATGGCGGGCTCATGCACACCGCGATGCACGCCGTGCGCGACTGTCCGCACCCGGTGATCGCCATGATCAAGGGGTTGTGCGTGGGCGGCGCGCTGGAGATCGCGTTGATGTGCGACATGCGTATCTGCGGCGAGAGTTCGCGCTTCGGCGTGCCGATCAACCGGCTGGGGCTCGTGATGGCCTATCCGGAGGTCGAGGCGCTGGTCGGACTCGTCGGCCGCTCGGTTGCGCTTGAGATCCTGTACGAGGCGCGCGTGTTCGGCGCGTCCGAGGCGAAGGAGAAGGGGCTGGTGAACCGGGTCGTCGCCGACGATGCGGTGGAAGACGAGGCCTATGCCACGGCCCGGCGCATCGCCGACGGCGCACCGCTGGTCAACCGCTGGCACAAGAAGTTCGTGGACCGGGTGCTTGCCGGCGGCGCGCGCTCGGCCGCAGAGGAGGCGGAGGGCTTCGCCTGCTTCGACACCGAAGATTTCAACACCGGTTTCCGGGCCTTCCTGGCCAAGGAAAAACCCGAGTTCGAGGGACGCTAGAGATGAACGACATGACCACCGGCATGCTGGCCGGGCTCAAGGTGATCGAGATGAGTCACATCATGGCCGCGCCGACCTGCGGCCAGCTGCTGGCCGATATGGGCGCCGACGTGATCAAGGTCGAGCGCCTGCCCGGCGGTGACGACACGCGGCGCTTCGGCGAGGGCAAGGACGGCGATTCCGCCGCCTTCGCCATGATGAACCGCAACAAGCGCGGGCTTGCCGTGAACACACGCGAGGAACGGGGCCGTGACGCTCTGAAGCGCGTCATCGGCCAGGCCGACGTGTTCATCGAGAACTACCGCAAGGGCGCGATGGAGCATTTCGGCATCGGCTGGGAGGAGATGCACGCGCTCAACCCGCGCCTGATCTACTGCTCGGTCTCGGGCTTCGGGCGCACGGGCCCCTACGCGGACCGCGGCGGCTTCGACCTGATCACGCAGGGCATGTCCGGCATCATGAGCATCACGGGCGAGGCCCCGGGTCGCCCGCCGGTCAAGGTCGGCGCGCCGATCACCGACATCACGGCCGGCATCCTGTCGGCCATGGGCATCCTCGGCGCGGTGATCCATCGCAATGCCACGGGCGAGGGCCAGTATGTCGATGCCTCGCTGCTCGAGGCGGGGATCGTGCACACCTTCTGGCAGACCTCGATCTATCTCGCGAGCGGCGAAATCTCGCAACCCATGGGCTCGGCGCACCCGCTGTCCGCGCCCTACCAGGCCTTCCCGACGAAGGACACCTCGCTGGTGGTCGGCGCGGCGAACCAGAGCACCTGGCTCAAGTTCGTCGAGGCGATCGGCGCGCCCGAGCTGGCCGACGATCCGCGCTTCGAGACCAGCAACACGCGCATGGAGCATCTCGACGAGCTGGTCGCGACCCTGACCGAGATCCTCAGCCACGGCACCACCTCGGAATGGCTCGAAAAGCTCGAGGCGGCGGGTGTCCCCGCCGGCCCGGTCTACGACGTCAGGGAGATGACCGAGGATCCGCACACCGCCGCACGCGGCATGATCGAGCACGTGCCGGCCGCCATGGGCGGCACGCACGGCGTGATCGCCCACCCCAACAAATATTCCGCAACGCCGGCCAAGATCCGGCGCGGCGCGCCGCTGATCGGCGAGCACAGCCGCGAGGTGCTGGCCGAGTTCGGCTTCTCGGAGACCGAGATCGGGGAACTGATCGCCTCGGGTGCGATCGGCGCGCCGGGCACGAAGGTCGCGGCAGCGGAATAGGATCAGCGCGCCGCGTCTACCCGGTCAGCCGCGCGCGCTTCGCCTCCAGCCGCTCGCGCTGCTTGTCGAGATCGACCACGAAGCGTGTGTGGCGGCACTGGCCGACTTGGTCGCCGGCCTGGTCGTGGACCTCGACCGCGAAGGTGACGCGCCGCCGGTCGACCTCGACGATCCTGGCGTGCACGTCGACCCACATCCCGGCCAGGGTCGCGCCCAGATGGTCGATCTCGACCCGGGCGCGGACCGAGTTTTCGCCTTCGTCGAGATGTTTGAGCAGCAGGTCCTTGCAGGTCCGCTCGATGTCGAGGACCATCGACGGCGTAGCATAGACGCGCAGTTCCTCGCCCATGAAGCTGATGGTCCGGTCGGTGTCGACCGTGATCCGGGCGGTCGTCTCGAGCCCGGCGGTGAGGCTGTACTTCATGGCGATCCCCCGGTCATTGCGCCGCGTCGGCCTGTGCCAGACCCAGCACGCGGCCAAGGAAGTCCCAGGAAGGCGTTCCCGGCGTGCCGAGATCCCCGGCGACGTCGAAATGGTTGGTGCCTGACACCACCCGCAGCTCGGCCGGACCGACCGTGGTGAGGCTCGCGTGGAACTCCCGGCTCTGGCGGACCATCTCGTCGGTCTCCTCGCCGCCCACCGCGACCATCG
>JAYPUG010000150.1:0-5581 GCA_038133965.1 Rhodospirillaceae bacterium
ATCACATGCAGACCTATGCAACCGGTTACAATCCCGGCCTCTCCGGGGAAATCCGCGTGCCCGCCGAGACGGTCCGGCCGTTGCCCCTGAACGAGAAGAAGGTGATCGCGCGCCACGCGGCGCTCGAGCTTCTTCCCAACAGTATCGTGAACCTCGGGGTGGGCACGCCCGATGCCGTGGGGGTGGTGGCGGGCGAGGAGCGTATCCAGGATCTCCTTACATTCTGCATCGATCCGGGCGTGATCGGGGGCATGCCTCTCGGCGGTGGCGATTTCGGGGCCGCACTGAACTTCAGCGCGACGATCGACCATCCCTACACGTTCGACCTGATCGATGGTGGCGGGCTCGACATTGCCTGTCTCGGTTTCGCTGAATGCGATGCGGCGGGGAACGTGAACGCCAGCCGGTTCGCGAAGCGTGTCTCGGGCTGTGGCGGCTTCATCAACATCAGCCAGAACTCGAAGAAGGTCATCTTCGTGGGGACTTTCACATCGGGCGGGCTCGAGACCGAGATCTCCGATGGAGAATTGCGGATCGCAAACGAAGGCAAGTTCGCGAAGTTCGTGTCGGAGATCGGCCAGGTCACGTTTTCCGGCCGCTACGCATCGGAACGCGATGCCGATGTGCTCTATGTCACCGAGCGTTGCGTCTTCAAACTCGGTGCGGGCGGTCTCGAACTCATCGAGATCGCTCCCGGCATCGACCTGCAGAACGAGATCTTGGACCTGATGCCTTTCGAACCCATTGTGAACGAGCCGAAGTCCATGGATCCGGCGTTGTTCGCCCCCGAACCCATGGATCTCCGTGCGCGATTGCTCGACATCCGGATCGAGGACCGGTTGACCTATGATGAGGCGACGAACACGGTCTTCATGAACTATGCGGGCATGCGCGTGCGTACGCACCGCGATGTCGATGAAATTCGCGCAGCCGTTGACGCCCTGCTCAAGCCGCTCGGGAAAAAGGTCTACTCGATCGTCAACTACGACCGGTTCGAGGCCGATACCGAGGTCATGGACTACTATCTCGATGCCGTCCGCTACGTCGAGGAGACCTACTACCTCGGCGTGTCGCGCTACACGAACAGCGGTTTCATGCGGTTGAAGCTCGGCAGCGAACTCGGCGACCGGAAGGTTTCGAACCAGGTCTATGAAACCCGCGCCGAGGCACGCGCCGGCATCCTGGAGAAGTAGGGTTATTCAGCGGCGGCGGCGTAGTCTGGCACCTCGAGCTCGGGCAGAACCTTCTCCATGAACAACTGCATCTCTTCCAGCACCAGATCCTTGGGCTGCTGGGCGAAGTGCCAGATCAGCGTGATGTATTCGAACGGCGCCTGGTCGAAGATGCCCTTCCAGTAGGCGATGGCGTCATCGACGGTGCCGCCTGTCAGGAAGCTGGTGTTCTTCATCGCCTCGAACGCGGCCTCGTCGCTCGGGTCGGCCCGTTCGACGTTGTGGTTCGCGAACACCGAGTAGAAGTTCTTGAAGATATCGACGTCGTATTTCATGACCCGGCGCTTGAACTCGTCATGGTTCTTGGCGATGCGGGTCTGGCGGACGATGTTCTGGCGCTCGCCGAGACGCAGGTTCAGGCCCGCCTTGTTGGCCTCCTCCAGGTACATCTTGGCAAGATCGACCACCACGTCGGTCGGGTTGAAGTAGCACGGGTGGAAGCCGCGCTCGGCGCAGTACTTGATCGTCTCGGGGCTCTTGTGGACCCCGATGAAGACGGGCGGATGCGGCTTCTGGAAGGGCTTGGGCACGACGCAGACCCGCCGGATGCTGTCGTCGTCGCCCACCTCGCCGTCCGCACCGGCGGCCCGCGCGATGTCGGTGCCGGGGTAGCCCTGCACGCCGGTGTCGAACGGGTAGGGGGCTTGGTAGTACTTGCCGTCGAGCGCGACGGAATCCTGCGTCCAGCAGTCGAGGATCATCTGCAGGCGTTCCTCGAAGATCTCGCGGTTGAGCAGGTCGGCATCGCTGCCGTCCGAGGTGGAGGCCGGGGCATCGACCGACTGTCCCAGGATGTCCGTCCAGCGTTTCTGGTAGCCGCGCGCGAAACCCACGAAGTACCGGCCGTCGCACAGATGGTCGATGATCGCCGTTTCCTCGGCCACGCGGATCGGATCCTGGGTCGCCAGCACATAGCCGAGCGCACCGACATGCAGGTTCTTGGTGTGGGCCGCCCAGTGAGCATTCAGTACGCCCGGGTTGGGCCCCACCTCGTAGCCTTCGGAATGCAAATGGTGCTCGATGGTGGACATGCCCCAAACGCCCATCTCGTCGGCCGCCTTGATGATATCAGTCCATTCGTGGACGGCCTTGTGATAGGCGTCGGAATCGGCGCCCACCGGGCGGCGTGCCTTGCGGTCGTCCTCGCCATCGGCGGGGATCATCGGGTACAGCTGCACGATCACTTTGGGTAATGCCATCGTCGGGTTCCTCCCCCTGGATTGAATTTTTGGCTTTCGTTGCGGCAGATCAGGCGTCGATCCAGCCATCCTCCGTCTTCAGGCGGTGTGCGACATCGGTCGGTTCGCGCACGATCGCCTCGATGAAACAGCCCTGCTTGGCCGCCGCGATCAGCCGCAGCCGGTCGGCGACGGGCGCATCGCTGTCGAACTCGATATCCATGCGCACGCCCGTGGGCCGCGACACATAGGGGGCGCGCCCGGTGACCGTAGCCTCCCACTCGGCATGACATCGCACCACGGCGTTCTGCACGTCGATGCGCATCTTCTTGGCGAAGGCTCGGATCTGGGTCATCAGGCATGAGGTAAGGCCGGCCATGAAGTAGGCCATGGGAACCGGCGCGGTGCCTTCGCCGCCCTGGAAAGCGGTTTCGTCGGAGGCGAACTCCCACGACATCTGTTTCGGCGCGACCCAATCGACGGTCATTTCCGAGCGCATTCGGCCCACGGCGCGTGCCTCGCAGTCGAAGACGGCGGTAAAGGATCGTTCCAGGGCCTCGTTCATCGGGCGCTCCCGCTTTGAAGCATTCGCTGCATTAGTGTAGCGGTATTTGCGGGGCGCCGTCAGGCGCGCGTGATACAGGAATTTGCATGGCTGGTACCGACCGTTCGCAGACGCCGATCCTGGGCGGGCCGCGCGTTGTCCTCGTCGAACCGCAACTGGGCGAGAATGTCGGCGCCGTGGCGCGGGCCATGCTCAACTGCGGACTCGACCAGCTGTCGCTGGTGAATCCTCGCGAGGCCTGGCCCAACCCGAAGGCCGAGGCGATGGCGGCGGGCGCGACCGAAGTCCTTGAGAACACATCGGTTTACGAGACGGCCGAGGAGGCGGTTGCGGACATCACGACGCTGTACGCCACCACCGCGCGCCCGCGTGAAATGACGGCGCGCGTGCTCACGCCGCGCGCGGCCGCGGCGGAAATGCGGGCGGCCCACGCGCGCGGCGACGTGGTGGGGGTACTTTTCGGGCCCGAACGTTCGGGTCTCACCAACGACCATGTCGCACTGGCCGAGGCGGTTATTTCCGTCCCGCTCAACCCGGCCTATTCGTCCCTGAACCTGGCGCAGGCGGTGCTGCTGGTCGCCTATGAGTGGTTCACGGCGGGCGACGGCACGCCGGCCGAGGATCTGGCCATGGCCGGCACGCGCCCGGCGGAAAAGGCCGAGTTGATTGGGCTGTTCGAACGGCTGGAGGCGGAACTCGACGCGGGCGGGTTCTTCCGCGCGCCGGACCTCAGGCCCACGGTGGTGCGCAACCTGCGTTCCATGCTGCAGCGCGCACGCCTGACCGAGCAGGAGGTGCGCACTTTCCAGGGGGTGATCAGCGCGCTGACGCGCTCGTGGCAGCACACCCAGAACGCAAAGCGGCGCCGGGCACGCGAAGAGGACGAGGACGGGCGTTAGCTGCACGGTCCGCGTCGCTCCGTGCGCAGCCCGATGGCGAAATGAACCGCCAGGGTGACGAGAATCACGGTACCGCCCGCGAGCGTCGTTTGCGAGGGCACCTGGCCGATGGCGAGCCAGGCCCAGAAGGGTCCGAGTACGGCTTCGAGCAGCATGATCAGGCTGACTTCGGCGGCGGGGATGTATCTCGGGCCCAGCCCGATTAGGAAGAACGAGAGCGGCAGCACGGCGAAGCCAAGAAGGACCAGCCAGAGCTGGTCGAGCGCCTCGATGGCCAGGGTCGGGGCGACGGCGAGGCCCACGAGCGCGATCAGATATCCGCCCAGCGCTAGCGAGGGCGCCGGGTCCTCGACCCGCCCGGCGCGCAGGGTGACCACCATGGCGCCCCAGGCTAGCGCGGTGATCACCGCCGCGACGTTGCCGAACAGGTCGCCGCGCCCCAACCCCTCGGCGAAGATCACGGCCATGCCCGCGATGGCGAGAAGGATCGCCGCGGCCGTGCGCAGCGGCACGCGTTCCCGCAGGAACATCCACGAGAAAATGGCGGCAAACAGCGGAGCGCAGGCGACGATGAACAGGGTGTTGGCCACGCTGGTGCTGGTGATCGCCGTGACCCAACCGACCGAAGAGACGGTGAACAGCACCGCCACGCCCAGATAGGCGCGTGTTGCCAGAAGGCGCAGGGCATCGCCCGTGCGTGACCGGTAGCGGATCATGACGAAGGCGGTCAGCGCGAGGCCCATGAACAGCCCGCGCCAGACGAGTTGGGTGCGCGGATCGGCCGAGACGAGCGAGGTGAGCAGCCCGTCCGGGCTGAGGATCAGCACGCCCAGCGCCGTAATCGCTACACCCTTGAATTGGTTCGAACTTCCCTCGGGTCCGGCCATGTCCGTCCTGATCCCCCGTTCCGGGGTTTCCGGGTTTGACAACCCGCCCCCGATCCCTATATTGCGCGCCATTCCCGGGGACGTGGACCGGCAACGACCGAATCCCGCACCTCTCTGGCGTTATAGTGGTGCTGACCGGGACAACAAAGACAACATCGGAAATTGAACCATGTCGAAGCGGCATTCCGCGAAATACAAGATCGATCGCCGTCTGGGCGAGAACCTCTGGGGCCGGCCGAAGAGCCCGGTCAACCGGCGCGAGCACGGCCCCGGCGAGCACGGCCGCCGGCGCAAGAAGCCGTCGGACTACGGCCTCCACCTCATCGCCAAGCAGAAGCTCCGCAAGTACTACGGCGACGTGGGCGAGCGGCAGTTCCGCCGCTACTACGACGAGGCCGTGCGCCGGCGTGGCGACACGGGCGAGAACCTGATCGAGCTGCTCGAGCGGCGCCTCGACGCCGTCGTCTATCGCATGAAGTTCGTGCCCACGGTCTTCGCCGCGCGCCAGTTCGTGAACCACGGCCATATCCGGGTGAACGGCAAGAAGGTGAACATCCCGTCCTACCAGGTGCAGGACGGCGACGTGATCGAGGTGAAGGACAAGTCGCGCGAGCTGCCGCTGGTGCTCGAGGCGATCGCCTCGACCGAGCGTGACATTCCCGACTATCTCGATGTGGATCTGAACAACCTCAAGGGCAGCTACGTGCGCGGGCCGAAACTCGCCGACGTGCCCTATCCGGTCCAGATGGAACCGAACCTGGTCGTCGAGTTCTACTCGCTCTAGCGTTCGAGAAGCCAAAACCCGCACCGGACCGATCCG
>JAYPUG010000150.1:5591-5813 GCA_038133965.1 Rhodospirillaceae bacterium
ACATGGCCGCCGACGCAAGAAGCCGTCGGATTATGGCCTCCACCTCATCGCCAAGCAGAAGCTGCGTAAGTATTACGGCGACGTCGGCGAGCGGCAGTTCCGCCGCTACTACGACGAGGCCGTGCGTCGGCGCGGCGACACGGGCGAGAACCTGATCGAGCTGCTCGAGCGGCGTCTCGACGCCGTCATCTACCGGATGAAGTTCGTGCCGACGATCTTCGC
>JAYPUG010000151.1:0-5798 GCA_038133965.1 Rhodospirillaceae bacterium
CCCGCCGGCATCCGCCGTGACGTTGGGGCGCGATTCGTAGATCACGCCGATCACGCCCAGCGGCACGCGCACGCGCGCGATCCTCAGCCCGTTCGGGCGCTCCCATTCGTCGAGGACCGTGCCGATCGGGTCGGGCAGCGCCGCGACCTCCTCCAGTCCGCGCGCCATCGCCTCGACCCGGCCGTCGTCGAGGACCAGTCGGTCGAGGAACGAGCCCTTGACCCCGCGCGCTTCGGCGTCGGCCACGTCGTTCGCGTTCGCGGCCAGAATCTCGTCCTTGCGCGCCCGGATGGCCGCTGCCGCGGCATGCAGCGCCGCTGTCTTGGCGCCGGGTTCGGCATAGGCGAGCTCGTGCGCCGCGACCTTGGCCGCCGCGCCGATCTCTTCCATGACCTCGCGGACGTCGCGCTCCGCGTTCAGCTCGTGTGCAACCGTCATGTTCCGTCTCCGACCGTTCTTGCGGTCCGGCGGGCGACGATAGTCAATCCGCCGGTGAAATTCACCCCGTTTGCGCCCCGGGCCGGTTTTCGCCGGCCCGCACACCCAGGTAGATCGCGGCGAGGATCACCACGCCGCCCCACGCGGTTTCGCGCGCAAACCCCTCCGCGAAGTAGAGCCAGCCAAGGCCCGCGCTCAGCAGCGGTTCGGCAAGCAGCACGATCGCCAGGATCATCGGCGAGATCGCACGCACCGCCCAGTTGAAACCGGTGTGGCCGACGATCTGACTGACCAGGCCGAGCCCGAGAAAGGCCAGCCAGGTCTGGGTCGAGAACCCGCCGGCCGGCAGTCCCAGCGCCAGCACGGCAATCCACAGCAGGACCGCTGCCCCGCCATAGACCAGGGTCACGAAGGCGACGAGCCCGACCGTCTGCCGGGCCACCTCGGCAAACAGGAAGAACCCCACGAAGAGGATGCCACCCGCCAGCGCCAGCGCGTCGCCGCCCAGCGTCGCGAGCCCGAGGCGCGCGCTGCCCGCACCCATGATCGCGCTGCCCGCCATTGCCAGCATGACCGCGGCCCAGGTCCGCCGGTCGGGCGGGCGGCGCAGGACAATGACGGCCCACAGCGCGAGCCAGACCGGCGTCAGGGTGACGAGGACCACCGAGTTCGCGATCGAGGTGTAGTCGAGCGAGGCGATCCACGTCGCAAAGTGCAGCGCGAGAAACACCGATGCCCACGCGATCAGCCGCCACTGGGCGCGGTCCATGCGCCGGATCTCGTCCCGTGCCAGCGTGGCGGCGAAGGGCAGCAGGACGGCCGTCGCAATCGCCAGCCGCCATGCCGCCGTGACCAGCGGATGGGCGTCCGCCATGCGCACGAAGATCGCGGCGTGTCCCACGGCGACAAGCGCGGCGAGGAGCACGGCCGAATAGACCGCGCCGCTTTGGGTCCGGCCGGTATCCATCGCGCTCAGCTCTCGACGAGGTCGTCGCGGTGGATCATTTCCTCCCGGCCGCGATAGCCGAGGATGCTCTCGATCTCGTTCGACTGGCGGCCGATGATCCGGCGCGCATCCGCGCTGCCGTATGCGACCAGCCCACGCGCGAGCTCCCGCCCGTCGCCGGCGCGCACGACGACCGGGTCGCCGCGCTGGAACTCGCCCTCGACCCCGGTGACGCCGGCCGGCAGCAGCGATTTGCCCTGCCCCAGCGCCCGCGCAGCGCCGGCATCGACCACGATCGTGCCCACGGGATTGAGCGAGCCGGCGATCCAGCGCTTGCGCGCCGTCTGGGGCTCGCCCTTCGGAACGAACCATGTCGCGCGCGCGCCGTTCGCAAACGCCGTCAGCGGACCCGCCTCGCGCCCGTCCGCGATGGCCAAACGGCAACCCGCCTGCATGGCGATCCGCGCGGCCTCGATCTTGGTAATCATCCCGCCCGATCCGTCCTCGCCCGCCGTCTCGCCGGCCATGGCCTCGATCTCGGCGGTGATCGCGCCCACCTCGGGGATGTGTTCCGCCGCCGTGTCCTTCGAGGGGTCGGCGGTGTAGAGCCCGTCGATGTCGGAGAGGACGATGCAGGTGTCGGCCTGCATCATCTGGGCGACGCGGGCGGCCAGCCGGTCGTTATCGCCGAAGCGGATCTCCTCGGTCGCGACCGTGTCGTTCTCGTTGATCACGGGCACCACGCCGAGCCGCAGAAGCGTGGCGAGGGTGTTGCGCGCGTTGAGATGCCGGCGGCGGTCCTCGGTGTCTTCGGTCGTCAGCAGGATCTGCGCCACCGACACGTCGTAGCGCGCCAGCGTCTCCTGCCAGGCGTGCGCAAGGCGCACCTGCCCGGCCGCGGCTGCGGCCTGGCTTTCCTCGAGGCGCAGGACGCGGTTGCGCGGCCCGCGCGCAAGCCCGAGCAGGCGCCGCCCTACGGCGATCGCGCCCGACGAGACAATCATCACCTCCGTGCCCCGCGCGCGCAGGTCGGCGACATCGCGCGCCAGCGCATCGAGCCATTCTGCACGCAGGCGGCCGTCGTCATGGGCGAGCAGCGCCGAGCCGATCTTGACCACCATGCGCCGGCTGTCGGCCAGCCGGCCGCTCACGACATCGCCTCCGGCGTTTCGGCAGCGGCCGCTTCATCCTCTTCGGCCTTCGCCGTGTCGATGACCGCGCGCAACGCCCGCAGGGCTTCGGTCACGCCGGTTCGCGCCACCGACGAGATCGCCCGCACCTCGTCGACCCCGGCCTGGACGAGGGCCGCGCGGCAGGCATCGATGTCATCTTCGCCGAGCGCGTCGGCCTTGGTTAGCGAGACGATCTCGGGCTTGCCGGCCAGCCCGCCGCCATAGGCCTCGATCTCGTCGCGGATGGTGCGCCAGGCCGCGACCGCGGCGTCGGGGCCCGGCGTCGCGTCGATCAGGTGCAGCAGGACCCGGCAGCGCTCCACATGGCCGAGGAACCGGTCGCCCAGCCCCTTGCCTTCGTGTGCGCCCTCGATCAGTCCGGGAATGTCGGCCAGCACGAACGTCTCGTCGTCGCTCTGGACCACGCCGAGCACGGGATAGAGCGTCGTGAAGGGATAGTCCGCGACCTTGGGCTGGGCCGCGCTGACGGCCGACAGGAAGGTCGATTTTCCGGCGTTGGGCAGGCCCACGAGGCCGGCATCGGCGATCAGCTTGAGCCGCAGCCAGACCCACATCTCGCGTCCCTCGCCGCCCGGATCGGCGCGGCGCGGGGCCTGGTTGGTCGAGCTCTTGAAATGGATGTTGCCGCGCCCGCCCTGGCCACCCTCGATCAGGACGACGCGCGTACCCGCCTCGGTCAGGTCGGCGATCAGGGTCTCGTTGTCCTCGGCGAAGATCTGGGTGCCGACGGGCAGCTGCAGGACCGCGTCCTTGCCCGACCTGCCGTAGCGCGCCTTGCCCATGCCGTCGGTGCCGCGATCGCCCTTGAAGTGCTGGCGGTAGCGATAGTCGATGAGGGTGTTGAGGCCCGCGACGCATTCGGCCACGACCGCTCCCCCGCGCCCGCCATCGCCCCCGTCGGGCCCGCCGCGCGGTACGTTCGCCTCGCGGCGGAAGCTGATGCAGCCGTTCCCGCCGTCGCCGGAGCGCAGGTACACCTTAGCCTGATCGAGGAACTTCATGGGTTGCACCCTGAACGAAAAACGGGGAGACCGGTCAGCCGATCTCCCCGAATGAAACGGTCTCGCGGCAGACCCGTTATGCCGGCGGAACCACCGACACGTAGGTCCGTCCGCCGCGCCCGCGCGAGAACGAAACCGTTCCCTCGCTGGTCGCGAAGATCGTGTGGTCCTTGCCGATGCCGACATTGTCGCCGGGATGGAACTTGGTGCCGCGCTGGCGAATGATGATGTTGCCGGGGATCACGACCTGGCCGCCATACTTCTTGACGCCGAGGCGCCGGCCTGCCGTATCGCGGCCGTTGCGCGAGCTGCCGCCTGCCTTTTTGTGTGCCATCTCGGATTACTCCTCGTTCGCGCCGGTATCGGCGTCTGCCGCCGCGTCCGCGGGGGCCTCGTCCTTCTTGGCGGCCGCCTTCTTCTTCGCCGGCGCCTTCTTGCCCTTGCCCGTGACATCGAGCACGCGCAGCACCGTCAGGTCCTGGCGGTGGCCCTTCGTGCGGCGATAGCCCTGGCGGCGCTTCTTCTTGAAGACGACGATCTTGTCGCCGCGCGTCTGCTCGACCACCTCGGCCGAGACGGAAGCGCCCTCGACGACCGGCGCACCCACCGTGGTCGCCTTGCCGTCGTTCAACATCAGGACGGGTTCGAGCGCCAGCGTGTCGCCGGGCTCGCCTTCGAGTTTCTCGACGGTGATCACATCGCCGTTCGCGACGCGATACTGCTTTCCGCCGGTTTTGATGACTGCGTACATGGTCCGGTCCGTTACGTCGCGGCCGCCGCTCCGCGCCGCTTTGCGCGGGTTCACGACTGCCGAAAGTTCCAGCAAAAACAACGCGGACCGCGATGAAACCGCCGGTCCGTCGTTCGGGGGCGGACTATACGCCCAAAGAAGGCCGTGTCAACCGCCGCGCGCGCGCATTTCGGCCCCGAAATCCCGTTGCAACAGCGGGTTGCGGGCGGGCGGGCGCGTGGGGTAGAACCCCCCGGCTCGCGCGCCTGTGCGGGCAGGCCCCGTGGGCGACCGGCGGAGAGGTGCCGGAGTGGTTGAACGGGGCGGTCTCGAAAACCGTTGTGCCTTTAGGGGTACCGAGGGTTCGAATCCCTCCCTCTCCGCCACCCTGCGCTCTTCGAGCTTCGGGTGGCTTGCGCCAGCAAGCCGGACGAAGTCGTTAGAGCCAGGAGTGCCCGCCGAAGCCCCCGCCTGCGCGAAGCCGGTGCTTCGGCGAAGGCAGGTTGGCGAAGGCGGGCGACGACAAGCCAACTTTTCCCGAATCCCGCCACCTACCCCAGCTTTTCCCCGAAGAACGCGAACACCTTCTCCCAGCCGTCGAGCGCCTGCTCGGGCCGGTAGCGCTCGTTGTGCCAGTTGAAGAAGGCGTGGCCCGCCCCCTCGTAGCGGTAGAAGGCGTAGTCCTTGCCGTGCTGTTTTAGCGCCGCCTCGATGGCGTCCACCTGGGCCACGTCCGGGTTCGGGTCGTCGTTGCCGAACAGGCCCAGCAGCGGCACCGTGATCTCCGCCGTCATCTCGATGGGCGGCACCGGCTGGTTGTCGTTGGGCTCGGCCGGCGGGGCGGTCACGTTGCCGCCCCAGCAATCGACCGCACAGTCGAGCGTGGGCATCTTCGCCGACGCCATGTAGGCGACCCGCCCGCCCGAGCAGAAGCCAATCATCCCGACCCTGCCGTTGGACGTCTTCAGGTCGCGCAGCCAGCGTTCGCCCCCGCCCAGATCGCCGAGCACCTGTGCATCCACCTGGCCGCCCGACGCGCGCACGGCCGTGGAGCGTTCCTGTGCGGTCGCGCCCTCGTAGCGCGAATGCAGGTTGGGCGAGATGACGTTGTAGCCCCGCGAGGCGATCTTGCGGACGACCTCGCGGGTCCACTCATCCCAGCCGGGCATGTGGTGGCAGACGAGCACCCCGGGAAACGGACCATCGCCCAGCGGCCGGGCGGCATAGGCGTCGATCAGCTCGTATTCGTATCCGTAAACGCGGACGATCTCCGCGAGCATGGCTTCATTCTGCACGGCGCTTCCCCCTGGTTGCTGCGCACCATCATAACCGCACGCGCGCGGGGTGCGCAGGCCCCGCCGGTCCGCTAATCTTGCGCCAACAGACAAGCTGCCAACCGAAGGCGGCATCCGCCCCGAGGAGGAACCCACCCATGGCCCGTCCCGTCATCATCGCCTGCGCCGTCACCGGATCGGCCGATTCCACCGGCA
>JAYPUG010000152.1:0-5791 GCA_038133965.1 Rhodospirillaceae bacterium
GGACGAGGTCGAGCACGGCATTGTCCAGGACATATATGCCAGCGTTGATGAAGTGACGCGTCACCGGCTTCTCGCGCATGCCCTGGATTTCGTGACCCGTGATGTCGACGACGCCGTAAGGCACCTGCACCTCGTATCCCCGCACGGCCATGGTCGCAGCCGCACCGTTCTCGCGGTGAAACTCGATCATCTGTGCCGGATCGAACTTCGACAGGATGTCTGCGTTCATGACCAGTGCCGGATGGTCGTCGGGCGCGAGACGCGCCAGCGGACCCGCGGTGCCGAGCGGGCGCTCCTCCTCTATGTAGGAAACCGAGACGCCGAGCCGTCCACCGTCACCGAAGTGGTTCCGGATGACGTCTGCCCGGTAATTCACTGAGATATGGAAATCCGAGAAACCAGATTCCGAGAGCCGCCGTACGATGGTCTCGAGGATGGGCCGGCCGCCGACGTCGAGCATCGGTTTCGGCGTATGTTCCGTGAGCGGCCGCAGGCGCCGCCCCTCGCCGCCGGCCATCAGCACCACCGGGTTCGGCTGTGCGCGCGGTACGAGCAGTGTTTCCAGCGTGATCAGGTCGACCGCGCGGCCGGCAAAATCGACGACGGGGATGTGCTTGATCTTCTCGCGTCGCATGAAGGCGAGAATGTCGCCGCGTGGCTCGCCGAAGCGGATCGTGCGCGGCGCGGTGTTCATGATCTCGCGAACGGAAACGGCCGTTGCGATCCCGCGCAGCAGCCCGCGCCGGATGTCGCCGTCTGTGACAGTGCCGAGAAGCCTGCGATTTTCGTCAACGACCAGCGCGATCTGGACTGAGCAGGCCGTGAAGCGCTCGATGGCTGTGTGGATTGTGGAATTCGGGCCGATCAGGCTCTGTGCGAGAAGCGAACGCGCGCCCACTTCGGGCGCATCGGAGCGTGGCTCGGTGATGCTTGTTGCCGCCTCGGTGACAGGCGGCAGTTTATGAACGGTTGCTGAATCCATCGGCTCTGATGCCTAGAATTCGCGATAAACTTTAAGGATCGGTTGACGCTGGCGTCAGTGGGCCGCTGCCAAAGCCGGCCCGGACGGAAGCGTCAGGCCGCACGCGCCCAGCCGTTCGGATGTGTGCAGGTCGGCCCGTGGATGGCCGGCATACATCGGCATTCGGTGCAACGGCGTCCAGAACGGACGCGTTTCGTAGCCCGCCGCGGCAAGTCGCGCGCGTGCCAGGTCGCGTGCCACAGGGTCGTCGAAGACGATACCCGAAAGCCAGTTGTTGGTGGTGCCCCAGGGCGGGCTGTCGACGAAACGCACGCCGTCGAGCCTGTGGAATGCCAGCTTGTAGCGGACCGCGAGGGCACGCTTGTCTACCAGGCTTTGGTCCAGGCCCTCGAGTTGTGCGCAACCGAGCGCGGCGTTGAGGTTCGGAAGCCTGTAGTTGAAGCCGATGGCGTCGTGTTCGAGTTCGCGTCCGTCGCCGGCTCGCGCAGTCGTCGTGAGGTGGCGAAGCTCCCGGGCGGTACTGTCGTCGTCGGTCAGGATCGCGCCGCCGCCGCCAGTCGTCACCGTCTTGTTGCCGTTGAAACTCAGGATCCCGGCTTGACCGAAAAGGCCGGTGTGGGTTCCGGCAATCGAAGACCCCAGGGATTCTGCTGCATCCTCGACGACGGGCAGCCCGTGATACGCGGCGACCGCGCACAGTGCGGGCATGTTGGCGGGGTTGCCGTAGCAATGCACGGGCACCAGCGCTCGGATCGGTGCTCGTGTGTGCTGGTTGATCAGCACATGCCCGTCGTGGGTGGCGATGTCGCCGAGATGGGCCTCGAGCGCATCCGGATCGACCCCGAGACCGTCAGGTTCGCAATCGACGAAATGGGGGGTTGCGCCGCAGTAGGCGATGGCGTTTGCCGTGGCGACGAACGTGAAGGCCGGAACGAGGAGCTCGTCGCCGGGACGCACGCCCGCGACCAGCAACGCGGCATGGAGTGCAGACGTCCCGTTGACGGTGGCGACCGCGTGACGTGCGCCTGTTGCTTCCGCGAGCATCGCTTCGAAACGGTTCACCCAGCCGCCGGCCGACGAGACCCAGCCCGTATCCAGGCAGTCCTTCACATAGGTCCAGGCTTTGCCGTCGATGCGCGGCGCGTGCAACGGGTACGGACTGCCGTCAGCGGGAAGAACGCCGGCGACCCGGTCCAGCACGGCTGCGGCCGTGCGTTCGGCGTCCGCGTCGAAAGCGTAGGCCTCAGACATTGTAGATGTGCGCCTTGTATCCGGCATGGTTGGCGGGTGCTGCGAACCAGTCGATCGTCTCGGCGAGGCCGCGCCGGAAACCCTCGAGGCCGGCGAGCGACGGCTGCCAGCCCAGCAGCTCGGCCGCGCGGGAGTTGTCGCACCACAGCCGCTCGACCTCCGATGCATCGGGACGCAGGCGCTGGTCCTCGGTCTCGATCGAAAGCGCGATCCCCATGATGTCGGCGATGGCGGCGGCCGTGTCGCCCACGGAAATCTCGAAGTTCGTTCCCAGGTTGACCACCTGTACGAGCGCGGCGTCGGCACGGGCAGCAGCAACGAAGCCGGCGGCCGTGTCGGTGACGAAGGTGAAATCGCGGGTCGGCGCGGTTGCACCCAGCCGGATGGTCGCGGGACCCGATGCCGGATCGTGTGCCGCCAACTGGGTGATGATCGTCGGGATCACGGCGCGGGCCGACTGGCGGGGGCCGTAGGTATTGAACGGGCGGACCACCGTGACCGGCGTTCCGAACGAGCGCGCATAGCTCAGCGCGATTTGGTCGGCGCCGACCTTCGTGGCCGCATAGGGCGATTGCGGGTTCAGCGGGTGCGCCTCGTCGATGGGCACATACTGGGCTGTGCCGTACACCTCGCTGGTGGAAGTGTGGACGACGCGGGAGACGCCAAGGTCGGTCGCTGCCTGGACGATGTTGAGCGTGCCGGTGACGTTCGTGTCGACATAGCTTTCGGGCGCCAGGTAGGAATAGGGAATGCCGATCAGTGCGGCCAGGTGGAACACCGTGTCGCAACCGGTCATCGCCTGCCGGACGGCATGGGAATCGCGGATGTCGCCGGCGATGATTTCGATCTCGCCCGACCCCGCCGTGCGAACCTCGTCGAGCCAGCCCCAGGAGCCGCGCGAATCGTATTCGACGAACGCGCGCACGTCTGCGCCGTCGGCATGCAGCCGCTCGACCAGATGGGAACCGATGAAACCGCCGGCGCCGGTGACCAGAACCTTCGACACGTATCCTCGCAAATCCGGGCGGGGCAAGGCGGATCGTGGAGTTGTCCGCCGTAGCTGAGGATCGAAGAAGATAGTTAAGGAAGTGTAAGGAGGGTCCGTGTTTCGACGGTCAGCCCTTCTTCGGCACCCGCTTGAGGGCCCACTTCACCCGTGCGGCGGTGGCCCCCGCCTCAAGCACACCCGAGACCACGATCTGCTCGGTCCGGCGTACCTCGTCCCCGTCGCCCAGATAGACGCTTTCCGCGAGCGACAGCGTTCCGCCTTCCGCGATCAGCTGCCATCCTGCGCCGCTGGGCAGGCGCAGCAGGACCGCGGAGCCGTTCTGGACCAGCGATGCCTGCACGCCGGGATGCAGGTGGAACCGTAGCGCGAACCCGCGGGCGGGCTTGGCCGAACCCGAAACGCCCTCGCGCGACAGGACGTCCTCGCCGCGGATGTCGTCGCCATCGGGCGCCAGGTAGAGTCGTCGCTCGTGTGCCAGGCCGAAGGCGGGCACATAGCCGTCGTGCGATGCGTTGATCCAGACCGCGCCTTCGTCGTCGCTGCGTTCGGCGCGCACGCCCTGTGGACGTCTCCCGAAGGTGCCGTCGGACAGGATCTCCGACGAGTTCGTGTCATCGACGATCATCGTCGAATGGGCCGCGCTGGCGCGCTGTACCGGTCCCCAGGGGGCGCGGTTGCCGGGCCGGGCGCCGCAGTTGACGATCAGCCGTTCCTTGCCGATCGAGACCTCCATCGACAGCGTGCCTGCGTGGGCATGGGTGTCGAGCCCCGCCTGGGGCGGCGCGCCCGTGTCCATCAGCACGATCGTGCGGTTCGCGACGGCGCGCTCGAAGCCGGTGTGGGGCGCGCTGGCGGGTGGGCGGCCGCGCGCATCCGCCTGGGCGAGCAGCATGTCGATCAGCCAGTCCTCGCCCTCGCGGCTGCCGTTGAACAGCGCCAGGCGCCCGTCATTGTGGCGCAACATCCGCAGGAAGGGCGCGGCGCGGTCGATCGCGCCGAGCAGGAAGGCCGGAATGTCCTCTTCGGCGGCCAGCAGCACGCTGCGCGTATCGACCAGGTCGCGGAGCACGTTCGCCTGGACCTGCGGATTGCGCGAGATGTGGCCGCCGTCGGGCAGGATCTGGCGCTCCACGGCGCGCTCGAGGATCTTCAGCCCCTGGCGCACATGCGGGTCGTTCCCGGGCAATGCCAGCCCGGCGGCGACCAGGCCTTTCGCAGCACGGATCAGACCGGCACCCTCGACCCCGCCCGGCAGGACCCGCGCGAGATGCTTCGTCTGGCGCGCCAGTACGGCCAGGTAGCGGCGCCGGTATTCGTCGTCGGCCGATGCGCAGAAGAAATCGTGCTGGCCGAGCCAGGCATAGAGGCGGGTCGCAAGCACGTCGGGCCGCCAGGCGATCTCCTGCCAGTTCGACTGGTTCTCGATCCAGTCGCCAACAAGGTCCCGCGCGCGCCGCCGCGCCGCATCGCCGCCCACGGCGCGCAGGTCGCGCAGCCAGTCGAAGCCGCTGAGTTCCGCGAGCCAGGCATCGCTCATGCCGACCGGCCGCCAGGCATGCCTTCCGCCGCGCACCGTCTCGCCCAGGAAGGAAAGCTCGCCGGCCGAGATCGCGGCGCCCCGCTCGGCGTTTCCCGGCCAGGGATCGGGGGGCACCACCGCCAGGTCGGCGGGCGCGCGGCCGATCAGCGTGTAGCGATAGACGGGGCTGGCATAGAACAGCTTGCCCACCCCGTAGCGCAGGTCGCGCAGCACGTTGCCGGTCATGACGTGCCCCGCATGGCGGCGATGTTGCCGGCATAGGCGTCCGGCCCGCCGCGGAAGGTCGCGGTGCCTGCGACCAGCACGTTGGCGCCGGCCGCGATCGCGCGCGGCGCGGTGTCGCGGTCGATACCGCCATCGACCTCAAGGTCGATGGGCTGTCCGCCGGCCGCGACATGGGCATCGATGCGCGCACGAAGTGTGGCAATCTTGTCGAGTTGGCTTTCGATGAAGGCCTGGCCGCCGAAGCCCGGGTTGACGCTCATCACGAGGATCAGATCGACCATGTCCATCACGTGATCGATGGCGGCGATGGGGGTCGCGGGGTTCAGCACGACTCCGGATTTCTTGCCCAGCCCGCGGATCGTCTGTAGCGAGCGGTGCAGGTGGGGCCCCGCTTCGGGATGCAGCGAGATCAGGTCCGCGCCCGCCTCGGCGAAGGCCTCGAGCATGTAATCGACGGGGCCGATCATCAGGTGGACGTCGAACGGCAGGTCGGTGTGCGGGCGCAGGGCCTTCACCACGCCGGGGCCGATCGTCAGGTTCGGCACGAAGTGCCCGTCCATCACGTCGATATGGATCCAGTCGGCGCCCGCGTCCGCGACCGCACGGACCTCGTCGCCCAGCTTCGCGAAGTCCGCGGCGAGGATCGAGGGCGCGATTTTGACTGGCGGGGACGCCGCCTGGGATGCGGAGGCCATGACGGTCTGGTAGCCGATTTTCCGGCTGCGCCGCAAGGCGTGACGCGCGGTGGCCTCGGCGCGTGCGCCGGTCAGTTGCGGATCAGCCG